>NZ_VVIN01000001.1:0-230215 GCF_008711145.1 Arenibacter lacus | reverse complement strand
AGCCAATCTGTTTTTCCCTTTCCGAAGGGGTTGAACGTCAAAAAAAAAAGCTGAGTAGCAATTAAATATACAACAAAAGGTCCTGACAGTTGGTTAGGGCCTTTTTTTATGGAGGGAGATGATGAAATGACAAGAGATTGGGCTTGTAAACTAGAAGTACTTTTGCTGAAAAATCTGGAAATGGGTATAGATATCCTGGGGAAAAACGTCCAATGCTTTTCCCTTAAGACCTAGCGTTAATAGATGAACTTGTAATCGCCCTTCTAAATCCAAACTGCCCAAGGGGGGGCAAGGAGCCTATTTTAATATCCTAATACTTACCGCTCCTTAGGTTTGTTAAGGCTTAACAAGAGTAAGGCAATGTTAATCACCAAGAGCGACAATAGAATAGTAAAGAAGATAGTCATAACATAAGATTTTAAAGCGGGGGACGTTGGTATATAAAGGTAGATGTGGGTGTTGTTAAATGGTTGCGTTAAATTTTATAAATATTACAACCTAGGGTGCTTTTTTCTTATTTATAGTAATTCTAGGGGGGGATAACGAATGTTGGATGAGGAAAAAGTTCAAAAATTTGGTCATAAAAAACCCATCCAGTAGGACGGGCTTCTTCCTTTAAAAAAAAGTTGTATCGTAATTAATCTATAACTTTTACGTTAACTGCGTTCAATCCTTTTTTACCTTGCTGTAGTTCAAATTCTACAACATCACCTTCACGAATTTCATCAATTAGTCCAGAAATATGTACAAAATGATCTTCGCTTGAGCCTTCTTCAGTGATAAATCCAAAACCTTTGGTGTCGTTGAAGAATTTTACTGTTCCTTTATTCATTACTAAAAATTAAAAATATTTATATTATGGCAAATATAGGGTTTAATTTTTTAAGGTGGTGGTTTTTTGATAGTTATCTTTATTTTCAACGTATTAGAACTTTATAAAAAGATTCGTTTTTCCGCAATATATAGACCTTAAATAATGGGGTTTAAACGTACTTTATATCCCCCTTTTGAAAAGATTATTAGCTAGTTGGTTTTATTGGATAGTGTGTCACTGTATCCTTGCAAACGGATAAGACAGGGATACCGGTGTTAAATTTGGATCCGAGGGGAAGAGCCCGCTGATGTTTGGTTCTGGTCACTGTGTTGGAAAAAGGTAGGGGCATGGGGCCTAGTTGCTGTAAAACAACAAAGCCTCCGGAGAACCGAAGGCTTTGAGCGTACGTGTATTGTAAGCAGTACTAAAATTATAAATTAGGCTGTGGAGTAAGTCTTAAATAAGGCTTTATCTCTTCAACACCTTTGGTGAAAATTTTCTTGGCATCTTCCGTGCTTATTGCAGGGCTTACCACTACTTTTTCACCATGTTTCCAATCTGCAGGAGTAGCTACCTTGTGGTACTCGGTTAGTTGTAGTGAATCTATCACTCGTAATAACTCATCAAAATTACGACCTGTAGAAGCAGGATAGGTAAGGGTTAGTTTAACGGTCTTGTCTGGTGCAATAATATAAACCGAACGTACGGTTAGGGTAGCATCTGCATTAGGGTGAATCATATCGTATAAGGTAGAAACCTTTCTATCCTCATCTGCAATGATTGGGAAATTAACCGTAGTGTTTTGAGTCTCGTTAATATCCTTAATCCATTCTGCATGAGATGCGGCACTATCTACACTTAATGCAATCATCTTCACATTGCGCTTGTCAAATTCTTCCTTGTAATTTGCAGCAGCACCCAATTCTGTAGTACATACTGGGGTGAAGTCGGCAGGGTGAGAAAATAGGATGCCCCATGAATCACCTAAATAATCATATAAATTAATCATTCCGGCAGAGCTATCTGCCGTAAAATCAGGGGCTAAATCGCCCAATCTTATTGTCGCCATTTTTTTAGTCTTTTTGGTTTAAATTAATATCCTATAAAATTAGTAGATTATATTGGATTCGACTTTTTTAAAAGGTTAAAAAAGTATTAAAATCAATACCTGCCATAAGGTTTTTGATTTTTAGAAAGCTGCATTTTGGTTGAATGTCTCTCGTAAAAATTTAGGGAATTATATTAGTTAATAGTAACTGCTTTGGACTTGTAGTTTCCTATAGTACACAAGTCTTGAATGTTTTTGGTATTTTATTTTGGGCGGTAAGAGAGGGGTATTATAATACAAATAATACAGCGGTGGAAAACATAATTTATATGCCTTCCACCCTGTATTGGTTATTCATTTATACTAGGGTCAAACTTGGGCTTCTTGTAATATAAGTTGTGTCGCAACCTGTCTCTTATGCCTCTTTCCACTTTATATTACAACCTATGCTTGGCTTTTGTAAAGGGTCGATAGGAGTGCCATTTAAAAGGTTGTCCATGGCAGCCTTAAGATCGGCCCCGGTAACTGCCAACCCATTCCCAGGCCTGGAATTATCAAATTGACCGCGATATACCAATTTTAAATCTTTATCAAACAAATAAAAATCAGGGGTACAGGCTGCATCATAGGCCTTGGCTACCTCTTGGGTTTCATCGTATAGGTAAGGGAAGGTGTAGTTCTGTTCCTTGGCAATTAACTTCATTAAATGCGGGGCATCCTTGGGATACTTCTCCACATCGTTGCTAGATATGCCAATAAAGGAAATTCCCAATGGCTGATAGTCTATAGCCGTCTTGGAAAGTTGAGCGTTAACGTGCTTAACAAAGGGACAATGGTTGCAGATAAACATAATTACGGTGCCCTTGTCACCTTTTAGCTCTGCCAGCGTCCTCTTTTTTTCCAAGGTGGTATCCAATAAATTAAAATCAGGGGCAATTGTGCCCAAAGGCAGCATATTGCTGGGGGTGTTCGCCATAATAAATTTACTTTAGTTATCTTTTGCTATTCCGCTAAATGTAGTCAAATTAATTTGCAATTAAAAGCCACAATGGCTATCTTAAATAAGCGAAATAAACTTTGGAGTTATGAAAGAATCATATCAAACCTTATCCGAAGCGATCACCGATCTAAAGCAGGCGGGATACACCCAAGATCTCAATCTGGCCGAAACTGGCCTGGAGGATAAAGAGCTGAAGCGGATGCATGCCGCGCACGATTTTAATGTTGTTAAATATTACCGGTTCGAAGGGGTAAGTGATCCGGATGACAATGCGGTGCTATTTGTTATAGAGACGGTAGATGGGGATAAAGGACTTTTGGTGGATGCCTATGGCGCTTATTCTGGGAATGTATCCAAAGAAGTGATGGATAAACTAAGGATTATTCGATGAGCGGGACCATTACTTGGGAAGATTTTTCTAAAATTGAAATGCGAGTGGGCACCATTACGGAAGTATCCCAATTTCCGGAGGCAAGGAATCCTTCTTATCGGCTGTGGGTCGATTTTGGAGAGGAAATTGGTATGCGTAAGACTGCAGCTCAAATCACCAAAAGATATACTCCAGGGCAACTTGTTGGAAAACAGGTGATTGCGGTGGTGAATTTTCCAAAGAAACAAATAGCCAATTTAATGAGCGAATGTCTTATATTGGGTGCTGTTGATGGGTCCGATGTAGTGTTATTGCAACCAGAGGCCAAGGTGGTTAACGGGCTTAAAATCTCCTAATTTTTGACGGCTAGTACTTTAGATAGTTTACAAATAGAATTTACAGAAGCGTCCCTTTGGGTGATGAACTTGGCATTGGCATTGGTGATGTTTGGGATTGCCTTGGATATCTCCATTCAAGATTTTAAACGACTCTGGCAGCAGCCGAAACCACTTTTCGTAGGCATTCTTAGTCAATTTGTCCTATTGCCCGCGGTGAGTTATATACTAGTGCTGTTAGCGACACCCATTCCTAGTATTGCCCTCGGGATGTTTATGGTAGCTGCCTGTCCCGGTGGAAATATATCCAATTTTATTACGCATATTGCAAAAGGTAATTCCGCCCTTTCCGTTAGTTTAACGGCAGTTGCCACCATTTTGGCAGTGGTGATGACGCCGCTCAACCTGCAGTTGTGGGGCTCGCTCTATGGGCCCACCGCCGTCATATTAAAAGAAGTGGCCATTTCCCCTTTAGATATGGTTAAATTGGTGGCCTTATTATTGGGAGTTCCCTTGTTATTTGGGATGTACATCCGTCATTTAAAACCCAAACTGGCTTCCCAAATGGCCAAAATGCTAAAAATGGTCTCCATCGTATTTTTTGTGGCGCTTATTTTCATTGCGCTTTATAACAACCGGGATATTTTCATGGATTATGTGCTTTACGTTTTCTGGATAGTAGTTATCCATAACCTCCTTGCTTTTGTTACCGGATATTCCTTTGCAAGTATGATGGGCCTCACCCAAGCCAATAGGCGTACCTTGGCTATTGAAACAGGTATTCAAAATTCGGGCTTGGGATTGCTGTTGATCTTTACTTTTTTCGATGGCATGGGGGGCATGGCTCTTTTGGCTGCGTTCTGGGGAATATGGCATATTATTTCCGGTTTGGCCGTTGCTGGATTATGGGGTTTTAAACCCGTTGATAAAGAGGAGTTGGTTTGAGAAAGACGGGATATCTTTTGCTGAGGTTATGGATAAGGATTGCCTTGTGGTGTTATTTCTCTAAAATTTCCAGAAGCGGACTAGCGCATATTCCCAAGGATAAACCACTGCTCTTTTTGGCCAATCACCAGAACGCCCTACTAGATGCTTTATTAATAGCGGTGCGTGGTCCCAGAAAGATTTATTTCCTCACCAGGTCCGATGTTTTTAATAATCCCCTCCTAATAAGATTTTTTGAATTCTTGCAGATGATTCCCATCTATAGGATGCGCGATGGTATAGGCTCTTTACAGCAGAACAAAACTATCTTTGAATACTGTAGTAGTTTGTTGCAGCGGGGAGAAGCCATTCTTATATTTCCAGAAGGGAACCATTCCCTAAAGCGAAAAGTACGCCCGCTGAGTAAGGGCTTTACCCGCTTCCTATTTGCAGCCTTGGAAAAGAATCCCCAATTAGACATTCGGCTACTCCCTATAGGATTCAATTACGACAATGCTGTAAACTTTCCAGATAAGGTATCCGTTTGGTATGGCAAGGATTTAAGGGTGTTGGATTATTACGATAAAGAAAAGGAAGCTACTTCGGTTAGCAGAATGAAAACGGCAGTTTTTCAAGAATTAACCACTCTTACCACCCATATTGCTGACGATGAAATGCATGATGGTCTTGTGAGGCATTTTAAAAGGGTTGGACTAGATTTTTTGGATCCGGTAGCCATCAATAGGGCCGTAATGGAAATGCCTAAAGCACCGCAAGAAGGCGTTATGGTATTGGAGTCCCCTAGTAAACGGGGCATAGGAGAATGGGCATTTAACATATTAAACTTTCCAATAACGCTTATTTGGGCCTTTGCTATACGTCCCAAAATTAAGGAATTAGAGTTTGTGAGTACAGTGAGGTTTATGTGGTTTCTACTGCTTTTCCCCCTGTACTATCTGATGCTGGCGGTACTTTTAATCTACTATTTGGGGATATCCTGGGCCACCATAATAGTGGCAGGTCATTTTCTTTTCAATATAGGCCTGGTTAAGCTTCGCTCCTAGTAATCCCTTGAAAAAAAATGGGGCTGCTTTTTATTGAAAAAGCAGCCCCAATAAATGGTGAGCAAAAAGGGATTACATCATCTTTCCAAAAAAGATGGCGTTCATCACCAACTTGTTGGTCCCAAACCAAAAGGCCCTAAAATTGGTGTTATCCGTAAAGATAATAACCCGTCCCTTGCCAGAACGCTGTACCTGGAAGGGGACACTGTTTTTTACCATTTCTAGGTTCCTATCCGAAATGTACCCGCTTAAAAGTGGATCTTGGGTATATTGTATGGGGTTGTTGTAGCTATTCTTATCTGGCTCTATATAGATGTTGGTATTTCTGAACAATGGAAGGTGGTCGTTCTTGTAGCCGAAATTGATAGGGTGGCTGCGGTCTAATTTGGCTTTAAAAATAGCGCCTCCCGTTGCATGCGCTCCTAAAAAGTCGCTTTTTTCTGCGTAAGAAACGTTTTTGGCAACCAGCGTGTCCTTTTTAAAATTCAAGGCCATCATTTCATTTTTAGAAAACCAATCGGCCATATTGCGGTACCCAATCAGGATTCCCCCGTTGTTTACCCATTCCTTTAATTTTTCGGTCCCTTTTTCGTCCAAGAAACTTCCGCGCCCCCGGTTAGGGATCACAATGGAGGTGTACTTGGAAAGATCAACGTTATTAAAGTATTTGGTATCCAGTTTGGTTAGGTTAAAATCGTACCGTTGATCCAGCAAATGCCAAAACTCTCCGGCATCGTAGGAGGTAACTCCATTTCCTACCAAAAGTGCCACACGTTGCTTTTTTAAAGAAACAAAATTGCTACTCCCTAAGTCAATACCCTGGGTACTACCTGTTCCCACAGCTACCATTGGGACCTTACTGTCCTTGGCTACCGAATTTAAGAACTGAAACATTTCTGCGGGATTTAAGGACTGGTTTTGTACGGGAACCAAGATGGCGCCATAATCAAAACTCTTTCCTTCCACAGTAAAGGGTAGCTTTGCTACCTTGGCTCTAAGTCCCTTGTTCAAAATTTGGTTCAAGGCCTTTGGGGTGTAGTATTCATTCCAATTAAATAGGTAAGCATAGGAACTTTGCTGATCTACCTCCGCCGATAGGGGTCGAAGCTCGGTTACCAGATCACCGGCCGCCGAGGTGCTTTTTAGCTCGGCATAATCTAAATTAAACGCCAATGGAAAGGTCCACGCAGATACATCGTAAAAAATGCTGTCTTTAAAGGTAGTCCTCTTATCAAACATGGCCTTTACGAGTCGTGCATTTTTTTGATCCGTGGGGATAAAATAACTATGGCCTTTTTTATATG
This sequence comes from Arenibacter lacus, assembly GCF_008711145.1. Lineage (NCBI taxonomy): Bacteria > Pseudomonadati > Bacteroidota > Flavobacteriia > Flavobacteriales > Flavobacteriaceae > Arenibacter > Arenibacter lacus. The sequence continues at coordinate 223,356 of NZ_VVIN01000001.1, read as the reverse complement.
CTTTTCCGTTCACGGTAATATCATCGGATAGTTCGTGGAACTTAATATGTTGAAGCTTTAATATTTCTGCCAAATGCCACGCTTTGGCGGCATCTTTGCTATCGCCAAAAACAATACCTCTTACTTTGTCCTTGCGGTTCTCAGATTTCACATCCTTGTAAAATTGACGCTGGTACTCCAGTATTTTAGTGCGCATATTCCGAGCCGCTTCAACGGTAGATACGGCTGTAGTAAACTGGTTGCGGATGGTAAAGGGAAAGGTAAGTAGCCCATTTTCCGAATCTTGTGCATGTCCACGGGAGCTGGCTTGCTCAAACAAAATTCCAATACTTCCATTGATATCGGGATAGGTAGATCCCTTACCGTAGAAATAATCGTCAAAGCGTTCTTCCTTGTAGTAAAGGGAGCCTATTTTGTCTAATGCCTTGGCATGGTAGGTGGCTATTTCTGCAGTTAATTCTTGGTTTACTGGTGGTGTTAAGGGGTGGACCCTACTGGGGACTCCTGGTTGAAAGAAGTAGGTAGAATTGGTGCCCATTTCGTGGTGGTCCGTAAGAATGTTGGGCATCCACTTATGAAAACTGGCAATTCTTGCTCTACTTTCCGGTAATTGTACGGGAAGCCAATCGCGGTTCATATCAAACCAGTAATGGTTGGTACGCCCGCCTGGCCAAACCTCGTGAAATTCCCTATCGTTTACATCCGATACCATGTTTTTTCCCTTATTGGTGTTGGCCCAATAGGCAAAGCGCTGTAAGCCATCTGGATTAAAAGAAGGGTCTAATAAGATAACGGAATTGTTTAAGGTTTCTTCAATTTTGGGGCCGTTAGCGGCTGCTAAATAATAAGCGTAGGCCAAGGCGGCGTTAGATCCACTGGGTTCGTTACCGTGAATGGAGAATCCTTGATACACTACAATGGGCATGTTTTCCAAGTTAAATGCGTCTGCTCCATCTTCCGTTAAGCTTATATGGTCTTGTCTTATTTGCTCCAGATTACGGTGATTGTCTGGAGAAGTGATGGTCAATAAAATGAGCGGTCTGCCCTCGTAGGTGGTTCCCCTATTTTCAATGGAGATCCTATCACTGGCATCTGCCAATGTCTGCATGTAAAAAACTAATTTGTCATGGGTTACATGCCATTCGCCTACCTCATGCCCAATAATGTCTTTGGGTTTGGGGATGTTGGGGTCATAACTTACGTCTTGGGGAAGATAATAATCTAGCGATGCAGTTTCTTGACCGTGCATGCTACAAAAGGATACCAGCAATAATGCAAATAGAAAATTTCTCATAGATTGGTTAAAATTTAAAGATGGCTTTATATGTAAAACGGCCCCCATCAAGAGGACCGTTTAAATTAATTCAGGGAATCATAAATTATATGTCATCAAAGCTAACATCGGTAAAACTGCCAGTAGAAGTGGCGGTATCCTCCGTAAAGCCTTCTTTCTTATAATCTTTTTGGTGCCGCTCAGATATTACTTCCTCGCCTTTGGCATCAATGATGTAATTCATCATTTCTTCTAAATTGTCTTTAAAGGCGGCAAAATCTTCTTTGTAAAGGTATATTTTGTGTTTCTTGTAATGAAAGGAACCATCATCGTGGGTAAATTTTTTACTTTCAGTAATGGTTAAGTAATAATCCCCTGCCTTGGTACTCCTAACATCGAAAAAATAAGTTCTTCTCCCAGCTCGTAATACTTTCGAGTAAATCTCTTCTTGATCCATTAAATCTTTTTCGCTCATTTCGATTAGTTAATAGTTGTTTACATACGTATATACGTCAAAAGTGTGAAAAAAAACCTAAATGGACAACAAATTTCTATTTTTCTTTCTCAGAAAGCTGATCGCTGTAGAGTTCCTTATAATATCCCTCTACGGAATTCAATTCTTCATGGGTGCCTTCCTGTAGCAATTTGCCTTCATCCAAGATTAGGATACGGTCTGCATTTTTTGCTGAAGATACCCTATGGCTAACGATTAGGGTAGTTTTGTTGTGGGACTCTTTTTTAAGTTGATTTAATATTTCCTCCTCGGTTTCGGTATCCACCGCGGATAGACAATCGTCAAAGAGATAGATTTTTGGATCCTTTAATAGGGCTCGTGCAATGGAGACCCTTTGTTTTTGTCCGCCGCTAAGGGTTAGGCCCCGTTCGCCTAATACGGTATCGTATTGATGGGTGAATCCCATGATATTGTCGTGCACCACCGCCTTTTTAGCCACCTCGATAATTTCCTCATCGGTAGAATCCTCTTTTCCAAACTTAATATTGTTCTTAATAGAATCCGAAAATAGAAAGGCGTCTTGTGGTACGGCCCCAATGGATTTTCGCAGACTGTTTAGGTTGAGCTCCTTTATGGGGACGTCGTCTATTAGAATTTCGCCAGAATCAATGTCGTACAGTCGAGCTATTAGGTCTAGGATGGTCGACTTCCCAGAGCCGGTCTTTCCTATGATGGCGACGGTTTCTCCCTTATTTATGGTAAAGGAAATGTTTTTTAGTGCCACTATATTGGTGTCCTCGTAGGTGAAAGTTACATTTTTGAATTCAATTTTTCCTTCAATTTCGGTTTCTTCCGTGGCGGTATTGACAATATTAGGGCGCTCTTGCAGAAATTCATTAATCCTTTTCTGGGAAGCCTCGGCCCTTTGTACTATAGAGGTAACCCAGCCAACAACGGCCACCGGCCATGTAAGCATATTTACATAAATGATAAATTCTGCAATGATACCGATAGTGGCTATTTCCCCCTTAATATATTGCTGTCCGCCAATATAGATTACAAATATATTGCTGATGCCAATCAGTAGAATCATTAAAGGAAAAAACCAAGCATTTACCCTTGCCAAGGCCATGCTCTTTTCCTTTCCCTCTAAGGCTAGGGTCTTTAGTTCTGCATTTATTTTGGGTTCCAAGGCATAGGCCTTAATGACGGATATTCCAGAGAACGATTCTTGCGTAAAGGTAGATAGGGCAGACAGAAACTCCTGGACAATAGTGCTTCGTCTGTGAATAATTTTACTGATCTGATAAATCAAAACAGATAAGATGGGTAGGGGTAGTAGGGCGTACATCGCCAAGGTGGGTGCTTTTATGAACATTAGCGGCACCAAACAGGCAAAGAGGGTTAAGGTTTGTATTCCGTACATTATTGCAGGTCCGCCATAAAGACGTACCTGGTTGATATCCTCGCTTATCCTATTCATTAAATCCCCAGTCCTATTTTGTTTGTAAAAATTGAGGCTCAACAATTGATAATGGTCAAATACCTCATTTTTTAAGTCGTACTCAATATAGCGAGAGATATTGATAATAGTCTGCCGCATTAGAAAGGTGAAAAAACCAGATAATAAGGCTGCCCCCACAATAATAAGGATGTACTCAAAGAGCATTTCCCTTGCCTCAGTCAACAAGAGTTCCTCCTTTATGTAGTTTTCCACTACTTCAATGGATTTGTTAACATAGGAGGGCATCACCAATTGGAAGACGCGAGCCACAATAGTGATAATTACGCCCACGAATAGTTTAAGCCCGTATTTTTTAAAATATTTATTAAGGTGTTTTAGTTCTTTCATCGGAGCCGAGATAGAAATATCTAGTTACGTAACGGTAATTCGCCAAAGATAGTTTTTTTGTAACTAAACCATATGTTATAAATGGATTAAGATAAACCGTAAAAAGGTAGTTATGATTAAAAAATATAATCCTATTTTTGTACCCCTAAAAATTGTTATCACATTAAAGTTCTTTAAAAAATGCTTACAAGAAGGCACATTCGGGTAAAAGTTATGCAGTGTATCTATGCCCTCACCCAGTCAAAGGATGACTCCCTAGACAAACAAGAAAAATTTTTAAAAGTAAGCATCGATAATATGTATTCGCTTTATCTTTTAATGTTGAGCTTGTTTTTGGAATTACATGAAAGAGCCCAGAGTCAGGTACAGCTATCTTCAAAAAGGTACTTGGAAAATCCTTCCGACAACTTCCCCGACAAGAAAAAATTTCTAAAAAACAGGGTCTTATTGCAAATGTCAGAGAATCTGTCGTTGCGCGATGAAATCAGTAGAAGGAAATTAAATAACTGGTACTTAAACGAGGAATACGTAAAAATTATATACACGGAAATGATAGAGAGTGATCTTTATCAAAAGTATATGGCCAATCCAGAGACCTCCTATGAGGAAGACAGGGAATTGATTGTAAATCTCTTTAAGGATATTGTGGCGCCCAATGAAAAGATCTATGATTACTTTGAAGATGATAAATTAACCTGGGTTGATGATTTTCCAATCGTAAATACCTACTTGTTAAAGTTGTTTAAAAAGATAAAGGTAGATAGTCCTCCGTCCTATTTGCTTCCCAATCTGTTGAAGGATCAAGATGATATGGATTATGCTAGACGTCTTTTAACCAAGACCCTTCTGAACAATGCCGAATTGGAAAAGGAAATTGAGGGGAAAACCCCCAATTGGGATAAAGATCGTATTGCAGATATAGATGCCATATTATTGAAAATGGCCATTTGTGAGCTTTTAAACTTTCCTTCCATCCCAGAAAAGGTGACCATCAATGAGTTTTTAGAGATTGCCAAGGAATACTCCACGCCAAAGAGCAGTATTTTTATAAACGGAATATTGGATAAATTGGTTAGGGAATACAAGGATAATGGAAAGCTAAATAAACTTGGTAGGGGTTTGTTATAAACAAATAATCCTTAAATTTACCCAAATTAAAACTATCAAACATGAAAAGAATATTTTTTACTCTTGGTCTTGTTTCTGTTTTTGTGTTGACCTCTTGTAAGGAGGCTGCCTCTAGCAAAATCAATGCTGCCAATGTAGAAGTTGCAGCAGAAAGAGATGCCGCTGCCAAGAAAATTCCAGTTATGGAATTTGATAAGGTGGAGCACGATTTTGGTGTGATTGAACAAAATGCGCCCCAAGAAACCATTTTCACCTTCAAAAACACTGGTGACGGTCCGTTAATCATTACGGATGCAAACAGTAGCTGTGGATGTACTGTTCCCGATTATCCAAAGAACACTCCTATTTTACCTGGTGAAACTGGGGAGCTATTGGTGAAATTCAATGGTGCAGGTCAAAACCAGATCACTAAGACCATTAATGTGGTTACCAATACAAGCAAGGGTACAGAAACTCTTAGAATAAAAGCATTTATAACCCCAAAAGGAGCTGGTCCAGTAGGTCCGGTTAAATAAGAAAAGTATCTTATGTTAGAACAGTATCCATATTTACCGTTAATCTTAATGTTTGTGGTGGTCTATTTTTTTATGATCGCTCCACAGAGAAAAAGAGCCAAACAGGAAAAGAAATTTGCTTCCGAATTAAAAAGAGGCGATAGAGTAGTTACTAAAAGTGGTATGCACGGTAAAATTGCCGATATTAACGATAAGGATTTCTCCTGCGTAATAGAGACCATGGCCGGTAAAATAAAATTTGATCGTTCTGCCATTTCCATGGAAATGAGTAAAAAATTGAACGAGCCAGAGAAGAAGTAATTTTTTATTTTACATTTTATATTAAAGCACCAGCTTCTTGTTGGTGCTTTTTTTTTGGTGTTACCTGGCCTTGTTTTTAAAGATTGCCTATGCCCAATGACTATAGAGACTGTACAGCTTGCTCCACATAGAAGTACAAGGGAATTTGTGGTTCCTCCATTTTTTATCTTTACAAATTAGGTGACGAATAGGTAAATATTTCCATTCGCTGCGGCGCCCTTCCAAGCTTGCTTATCCCTAGCTACTTCCTAGCTAATTTGTATATTTAAGACAACCTAAACCAACAAACCATGAAAAATTCCAGAAGAAGTTTTATAAAAAACAGCTCCCTGATGGCGATGGGAACCGGGGCTTCCTTTCTTTTTCCAATAGACCTCCTAGCTGCCATGAGAAGTAGGGTTAGTCCCAATGATCAAATAGGGGTAGGTCTTATTGGTTGTAAGGGGATGGGATTCAGCAACCTCACTTCCATGCTTAAAATAAATGAAATTCAGCTCGTGGGGCTTTGTGATATAGATGAAAGGGTGTTGCAGCAGCGATCTGGAGATTTAGAGAAAGCCGGATTTAAGAAGCCTGCCTTATATAATGATTATAGAAAACTGTTGGCAAATAAGGATGTAGATGTGGTGATTATTGGTACTCCAGACCATTGGCATTGTCTACAATTGGCAGATGCCCTACAAGCAGGAAAGGATGTCTACTGCGAAAAACCATTGGCCAATTCTATGGAGGAGTGTAATGTTTTATTGCATACTGCCAAAGCAAGTGATCGGATGTTGCAAATTGGACAATGGCAGCGGAGTCAGCCTCATTTTGTGGATGCCATGGAATTTGTACATTCCGGTAAATTGGGGCAAATACGATTGGCAAAGGCATGGGCGTACCAAGGGTGGATGAAATCTATACCCGTCTTACCAAATTCCACCCCTCCAGAAGGAGTAGATTACGATATGTGGTTGGGGCCCGCTCCTAAGCGAGCTTTTAATCCTAACAGGTTCCATTTTAATTTCAGGTGGTATTGGGATTATGCGGGCGGTCTTATGACGGACTGGGGAGTGCATCTTATGGACTATGCCTTGTATGGTATGAAAGCCCATACTCCTAAATCAGTGATGGCACTGGGCGGTAAGTTTGCCTACCCCGAGGATGCTGCTGAAACCCCAGATACCCTCCAAACTGTGTATGAGTACGATGATTTTTCCATATTGTGGGAACATGCCACTGGCATAGACGGTGGGAATTATGGACGTAATCACGGAATCGCTTTTATAGGAAATAATGGCACCTTGGTGTTGGATAGGAATGGATGGGAGGTAATTGCCGAAAAGGATAGAATGGAAAGTTTGCCCTTGCAACAAAATCAAGGGAGCGGATTAGATAAACATACCCAAAACTTTATTCAAGCCGTAAAATCTAGGGATGGGTCGCAGTTAAAAGCCCCCCTTCAGATAGGCTACGATGCTGCCATGGTTTGTCATATGGGGAATGTAGCCTTTAAGACCGGGAACCGTATCTATTGGGATCAACAGACTAAGAAATTTACGGATGAAAGTGCAAATTTGTTAATGAAGGCACACTACCATAATGGATGGGAGCTACCCGGTAGTTAGTGGTCATTATAATAAACGGGAAGTGCTCTTTTTCTTTGAAATCAGCCCATACACTGGGGTATGGGCTAATTAGGTTTGTTACTGATAGCTCTAGGGCGTATGGCGTTACCGATACTTATCGTGCAACCCAATTTCCTGTCTTATTAAGGGAAGGCATTTTTCTAGGCGGTTACGCTTAGTTTTCTCCTGCTTTGCCTCCGCAATATATTCGCAATACTGCTTCTGTTTATAGGGAGGAAGCTTTGTAAAACAGGTCTTTAATGACGGATTTTCCTCCAAAACCTGTTTCAGCTGTGGCGGTACAATCATTTTCTTTTTCTTTTCTGGCACCAGGACCTTTCCCTTTTTTTGATTGGCAATGGCTTCCTCCAAATAGGCCAATACGGTGGCTTTATCTATGTCGGTAATTGCTGTAAACTTCCAATGACGCAGGGCCTTGGTCTTCCCTTCTTGGGCATTTTCCAGTACTTTTTTGGGATCGGATAAAAACACCCCATTAAAAAACCAAAGTCCAAAATAGGATTTAAAAGCTAAGATGCCCACTACATTCTTGTTCCCAATAGTGTAGACGGGACTGCCCCATTTATAATCCTCAACCAATGCTGTTTTAAGGGCTATTTCCCTTAAGATCGCAATTCCGGCTTTAAAAGGATGTTCCTTGGCGTAGTAGGCCTCAATTTTCTCCGATTTCTCCATCTTTTAGTCCATTAAAGACCCTTAGCTCCTTAAAATTTATTTTTCGGGAAGTTTGTCTAGGTCCAATTCTCCAGTAAGTTCGCAAATTTTTACGATAACATCTACCGCTTTTTGCATACTTTCTACTGGTACGTATTCATATTTACCATGAAAATTATGACCTCCTGCAAAAATATTGGGGCAGGGAAGGCCCATAAAGCTTAACTGGGAACCGTCTGTACCACCTCTAATAGGCTTAATAATGGGGGTTATCCCCAAGGTTTTCATGGCTTTTTCTGCGATATCCACAATATGCATTACGGGTTCAATTTTTTCTCTCATATTAAAGTACTGGTCTTTAATCTCAAGGGTGACCTGGGGGCCATAGGTGGCATTCAATTTATCCGTAATCTCCTGTAGTAGGGCTTTACGATCATTGAATTTCTGCAGGTCATGGTCTCTTACAATTAGTTCTATGGATGCATTTTCTATTTCCCCACTAAAATGGTGCACATGGAAAAATCCTTCCCTACCAGTAGTTTTCTGGGGGACTTCATTTGCGGGTAGACTACTGATAAATTCATTGGCTATAAGAACTGCATTAATCATTTTACCCTTCGCATAGCCAGGATGCACACTTTTTCCGCTGATTTTCACTTTTACGCCGGCGGCATTGAAATTTTCGTATTCCAATTCCCCAATTTGACTACCATCCATGGTGTAGGCCCAGTCGGCACCAAAAGCAGCTACATCAAATTTATGGGCGCCCCTGCCAATTTCTTCATCGGGCGTGAATCCTACCCGTATTTTTCCGTGTTTTATCTCAGGGTGTTGAATTAAATACTCCATGGCGGTAACAATTTCGGTGATACCCGCCTTGTCGTCTGCACCCAGCAAGGTGGTGCCGTCAGTGGTAATAAGGGTGTTGCCCTTGTACTGCAAAAGATCTTCAAAATAGCTAGGGGAAAGCACTATATTCTCCTCTTTGTTCAATACAATGTCGCCTCCGTCGTAATTTTCAATAATCTGCGGGTTTACATTGGTGGCCGTGAAATCTGGCGAGGTGTCAAAATGGGCAATAAAACCAATGGTAGGTACCTCTTTGTCCATATTGCTGGGGAGGGTGGCCATGATATAGGCGTTCTCATCAATTTCTACCTCTTGCATGCCAATTTCCTTTAGCTCTGCTACCAGTTTATGCGCTAAATCCCACTGTTTTTTAGTGCTTGGCGTGGTGTTAGAATTGGGGTCGCTTTGAGTATCAATGGAGATATAACTTATAAATCGGTCTATAATATGTTGCATGTGATTTTATTTTTTTCAAAAGTACGGTTTATTTAAATTTTTGGAGGATCACTTTTAAATCGGAGCTTAAAATAAACCCTCAGCCTTGCAATTGTAGAAAGGAAGGCGTATTGGTGATCATGATCGTTGAAAGGGAATCAAATGAAAATTTCGGGCCAAAATCAAAAAAAATCTGTGGGACAAATATAATTTTAGTGCGGAATTGTTGTTGTATAGATACAATAGTAATCTACCATGTTTAAATATTTGTTTTTGTCGATGGTGTTGGGGTGGGGATCTTCCCTTATGGCACAAAAAGAATGTAGTCTTGGGATTGGGGTATCCAATATGGATACCGTAGAGCAAGTTTTTCAGCTCAATGCTGCGCAGAAGGAACAACTGCAAACTTTTCATGAAGCGGTAGGGGTAGAGACTAAGTTGTTGGAGGAAGAAAGAAAAGAGTTGTTTAAAAGCCATCCACAAACTACTCCGGAAGATTTTGAGACCTTGGAGGCTAAACGTCTGGCGCTGGAAAATAAAGTAAAGGCCGTCTTTACAAAATACGATCGTAAATTCCTGGCCTTACTCAATGAAAAACAATACCAGAGGTATCTTGCCTTATGCCGTGAGGTAGAAAGACAACCAATAAAAAAACCAGGTGATAACTAGGTAGGAAAATGTTGATAAATTAAGGGTAAATAGGAGTATATACGGGGGGTAGTTTGTATTTTTGCGCAAATTCGTTCCTATGTACAAAAATATTGTAAGACCTCTTTTATTTCAATTTGATCCGGAAAAAGTACATCACTTTACCTTTAAGTTCGTTCAGTTTTGTTCCAAGATTGGACTCTCTGGTTTGTTCCGTGGCATTTACGCTGTTAACGATCCCAGATTGGAACGAAAGTTATTTGGTCTTACCTTTAAAAATCCAGTGGGACTTGCTGCTGGTTTCGATAAGAACGCCCAACTGTATAATGAATTGTCCGATTTTGGATTCGGATTTATAGAAATAGGAACCCTTACACCCAAGCCACAGGATGGAAATCCTAAAAAGAGATTATTTCGCCTTAAAGAGGATCAGGCTATAATTAATAGGATGGGCTTCAATAATTTGGGGGTGGAAGAGGCCGTCAAAAATTTACAAAAACCACACCGCGTCTTAATCGGTGGAAATATCGGAAAGAATAAGCTAACCCCTAATAATCTAGCAGTAAAGGATTATTTAATCTGTCTGGAAGCCTTGTTTAATGAGGTAGATTATTTTGTGGTGAATGTAAGTTCTCCCAATACTCCAGGATTAAGGGAGTTGCAAGACAAGGAGCCTTTAACAGCGCTATTAAAAGCATTAAAAGTAGAGAATAAAGCCCTAGCCAAAACGAGGAAGGTAAAGGAACGCCCTATTTTATTGAAGATTGCGCCCGATTTAACGGATGAGCAATTATTGGATATCATCGATATCGTTTCCGATACGAAAATAGATGGGGTTATTGCTGCCAATACTACCATTTCTAGGGAAGGGCTGCAATCCGATCCCAAGCTAGTGGCTGAAAACGGAGGGGTTAGTGGGAAGCCTTTAACAAAAAGGAGTACGGAAGTAATCCGATTTTTGGCCGATAAAAGCAACAAGGCCTTCCCAATTATTGGTGTAGGCGGAATCCATTCCCCAGAGGATGCGCTGGAGAAACTGGAAGCCGGTGCAGATCTAATTCAATTGTGGACTGGTTTTATTTATGAAGGTCCAGGCCTTATCAAACGCATCAATAAGGCCATTCTCAATAGTCCTAACAACTAAGTGGAGGACTTGTGGTCAGGGGTGATAATTACGGTTATTGGGCCCAATAATCTACCACTACTACATCTTCTAGATGAGGTGATAGGACATCTACAAATGCTTTATGTGCTGGATGGGGTAAATAGATGGCACGGGCTTCCTCACTGTTGAAAGTCACTAAGAAACAGTGGGTAAATCCCTTATTGATACCCTCCGGACTGTTGTTTAATCCCCATTCATAATCCATAATCTCCGGTATATTGTTCGGTAATGCCGAAAAGGCCGTTTCTACCTTGGAAATATCCGCTTTGGAGGTTCCTTCCTTAAATTTAAACAAGACTACGTGCCGTAACAGGCTGTCCTTTTTTTCGATGGTTTGCATATTGGCAGATGATGAATGGTTGAATGTTGTGGGACTTACGAACCCTATTAAGATTAAAATAAATGCGAAACTACTAAGGCTTAGTAATGTTTTCATGGATCTCGTTATTTAATAAATTGGTGCTGATTTTGGAAGGTGAAATACTGGAATGTTGTTATTTTTACTGCTCAATATACAAAAATGATGTGTTTTAGAATGCTTAAATCCGGGTGCCGTTGAATTACGAAATTCTTATAGCTTTTATGTTTGCTACAGCGGTACTGGCAATTTCCCCAGGTCCGGATAATATTTTCGTGCTAGTGCAGAGCCTTGCCCAAGGTAAGAAATATGGTATTGCCACCGTTGCAGGTTTAATGACGGGATGTCTGGTACACGCTACCCTTTTGGCTTTTGGAGTCGCAGCCCTTATTAAGGAGCACGATTATCTGTTTTTTGTTATCAAACTCTTTGGGGCGGCCTATATGTTTTATTTGGCCTATAAGGTATTTAACAGTCCAGGGGAATTGGAAATTTCCAAGGGGACCGATGATGGTAGGTCTTTAAGTGCTCTATATAAACAGGGATTTGTAATGAATGTGCTGAATCCGAAGGTGGGCATTTTTTTCCTAGCCTTCTTTCCGGGATTCCTATTCAGTGAAACCCTAAACGTGGTAGTCCAATTTTATGTATTGGCATTTATTTTTATGGGGGTATCTTTTATTATTTTTAGCGGAATCGCCATCTTGTCTGGTTCTATATCGAAATATATTGGATCTCATAATAACCTGGGTAAGATTTTAAAATGGGTGCAAATCGTGGTATTTGTGGGTATTGGTATTTATCTATTGTTATCGGAGAATAAATAGTAATTTTGAGCAAGTCATTAATTCAAGCATGTCTAACACTACCATTAAAATAATAGAATGTCCACGGGATGCCATGCAGGGCATCAAGGCATTTATACCAACCGAGAAAAAGGTGAAGTATATCCAAGCGCTTCTCAACTGTGGGTTTGATACCATAGATTTTGGTAGTTTCGTTTCCCCTAAGGCTATTCCGCAAATGGTAGATACGGCAGAGGTGCTACGGCAATTAGATCTCTCCCGAACAAAATCTAAGCTCCTAGCAATTGTTGCCAACGTTAGGGGAGCTCAAGATGCGGTGGAACATGATAGTATAGATTATCTGGGGTATCCCTTTTCCATATCCGAAAACTTTCAAATGCGGAATACCCATAAGACGATTGCCCAGTCCGTAGAGACCTTGGATGAAATCTTGAAAATAGCCCATGAGCATGGAAAGGAAGTAGTAACTTATATTTCTATGGGGTTTGGTAATCCCTATGGGGATCCTTGGGATGTGGAAATTGTGGGGGAGTGGACCCAAAAGTTAGCAGGAATGGGGGTTAAAACCCTCTCGCTGTCCGATACTGTGGGAGCTTCTACCCCTGAGGTGATCGATTATCTGTTTTCACATCTTATCCCCCAATTTCCAGAAATTGAATTCGGGGCGCATTTGCATACCGTTCCCAGTAAATGGCACGAAAAAGTGGATGCAGCTTATAAGGCGGGTTGTAGAAGGTTTGATGGGGCCGTCCAAGGATTTGGAGGCTGCCCTATGGCAAAGGACGAACTAACCGGTAATATGCCTACCGAAAAAATGTTATCCTATTTTACGAGTGCTAAGCTAGAGACCAATGTAAATTGGATGGCCTTCGAAGCCGCATTCAATAAGGCTTCGGACCTCTTCTCCGAATACCATTAGAAGTAGGTTGCTATCTGTTTGGCCCGCTCTATTAACTTTTATTTAGATTTATTTTAAATTATTTTTGTGAAAACGGATTCTGCGATTATATTTGCGCTCGATTTTATTGTTTTTAATGAGTCTAAATAAGTTTTAATTGTATGAGAACATCAGTATTTCTTCTGGCTATGTTGTTTAGCACGGCCATTATAGGGCAAATCAAGAGCGATTCTACCGCTCAGAATCCACAAAATCAACAGAATTCCGCCCAGCGAATTTTATCGGGCACCTATGGTGCAGCGGTTACGGTTGGCGCTTATGGTGAAATGCTTTACAACCAGCCCGAAGGGAGCAATGGGGAGTTGGATGTACAGCGTTTGGTTTTATTGTTAGGGTATCGTTTCAATGATAGAACCCAATTCTTTACAGAAATTGAATTCGAACATGTAGAGGAGGTATATGTAGAGCAGGCATTTGTAAATTACAATGTGGGGAATAATATAAACCTAAGAGGAGGATTAATGTTGGTGCCTATGGGAATCATCAATGAATACCACGAGCCTACTACCTTTAATGGGGTGGAGCGTCCGGCAATGGACAACGTAATTGTTCCTACCACTTGGAGAGAACTGGGTGTTGGTGTCAGTGGCCGTTCCAATAGCTTAAATTTAGGATATCAAGCCTATATTTTTAACGGGTTTAAATCTACCGTAGCTGATGGAGAAGGTGGTGTCTCCGGTTTTCTTAAGGGATCCAATGGTTTGCGTGGTGGTAGACAAAAAGGGATTAAATCTACCGTGGACAGTCCAACCCTTTCTGCAAAATTGGATTACTACGGAGTTCCAGGATTGCGATTGGGACTTTCTACCTACCTAGGTAAAACTCAGGCAACAGACGATGTAGAGGATTTTGATGGGGCTAATATTGGGATTGCTATGTACGGCTTGGATGCACGCTATGCCTTAGGTCGCTTTACTGCCAGAGGACAGTTTGTACACGCTTCCCTGTCGGACACCGATAAGTACAATGCGTTAACCAATAGGGATTTAGGAAGCGAATTGCAAGGGTACTATGTGGAAGGAGCATATAATTTATTGCCTTCAGATAAGGAGCAAAAGTTAATTTTCTTTACCAGATACGAAAATTACAATACCCATGCCGATACCGCTGGTGGATTGGCGCAAAACAAGGCTTATGATAGAACGGATATTACTACTGGGTTAAGCTATCATATTGCACCTGGGGTGGTATTAAAAGGTGATTATCAATTTAGGGAGAATGCCTTGTCTGGAGACGAGGTTAAGAATCGCCTAAACTTTGGTATAGGGGTTTGGTTCTAAAATAACATCCTTTTATTAAAAAGCTAAAAGGAGAAGTTATAACCCGACAACAGTCATGTATTTTGCTAGTTGTCGGGTTTTTTTATGCTTCTTTGAGGTTGTAGCGCCCTCTTTTTGTGAGTTTTAATGGAAAATATGTGATTGCTTCTTTGCTTTATTATTAAAAATCATTCTAAATTACTATTTTTGCGGCATGAAATACCGAATTAAAATCATCAGTTTAGTACTCTTGGTCGCTTGGGGCTTCTCTTCCTTTGGGCTGCCCAAATACCTTGAGAAGAAGGTCGGTAAAGAAATTGAGCGGGTCTTTGGATCGGAAAATATTGAGTTGAAAACCATTTCCCTGCCAAAAGATGCACTTAAACAACTACCCGCTAGTTTTAATGAGGATAATTTCTTCAAACTAAAGCAGGGGAACGCTGCCTTGGGATATATCTATGTGGGGAACGCCCCAAGTAAAACGGCAACGTTCGACTATCTAGTGGTGTTCGATGCCGACTTAAAGGTAATCCATTCCAAAGTGTTGGTCTATCGCGAAGAATACGGGGGAGAAATCGGTAGTAAAAGATGGCTGCGTCAATTTAATGGGAAGAGTAGTGCAGATAGGGTAGATCACACCACCAATATTGATGGTATTTCAGGTGCTACAATTTCCGTTCGTTCCATGACTACAGCAATGGATAATCTTTTTCAATCCTTAGCAATTCTTCAAAAGAAAAATCTCTTAAATGAATTATAACGGTCTGTTGGGCAATTTGCCATCGGGTATCAAGTGGTTTATTGGGTGTTTTGTATTGGTATTAAGTATCGGATACTATACCGGATTATTGTTTGTGTACGAAACCAGTTCTACCAACAGCACTGGCTTGGTGGAAAACTACTTGGGTAATGAGGAAGATGAGGAGGCCGAAATAATGAAGTTTAAAAAAGGGGATAGGGAGATGCTCACCATCATCCATACCCATATATTATCCATGTCCCTGATATTCTTTCTTCTGGGGATCTTGGTCTGGATAACTAAACTACCGCATAAATTAAAGCTTTTCCTAACTATAGAGCCCTTTATTTCCGTGTTGCTAACCTTTGGGGGAATTTATCTTATGTGGTCTGGATGGCTGTGGATGAAATATGTGGTGATGTTGTCTGGTTTTTTAATGACGCTCACCTTTAGTGTAGCTGCACTTCTAGTGGTATTTCAATTATTTTTGAAGCCTTCCCGCATCATTAATTGAAATAACTGTCCAATTTTATTTCTGAATGTAGTATATTTGCACGCAATTAATCTTTAATTGCTATGAAAGCGCACCTACAAAAAATTGTTGGCGAAGGTCTAACTTACGATGATGTACTCTTAGTACCGGCATTTTCCGAGGTTCTCCCACGGGAAGTCAACATCCAAACAAAATTTACAAGAAATATTACAATAAACGTTCCCATTGTATCCGCTGCTATGGATACAGTAACGGAATCTCGCATGGCCATCGCTATGGCCCGTGAGGGAGGAATTGGGGTGTTGCATAAAAACATGACCATAAAGGATCAGGCCGAAAAGGTGCGACGTGTTAAACGTGCAGAAAGCGGAATGATCTTAGATCCCATTACCCTTCCGTTAAAATCCAAAGTAGGTGATGCTAAAGCCTATATGAAGGATTATAGCATTGGCGGTATCCCAATCGTAGACGATGAAGGAAAGCTAATCGGGATAGTCACCAATAGGGATTTGCGTTTCGAAAAAAATAATAGCCGACCCATTGAGGAGGTTATGACCCATAAGAACCTGGTTACCGTAGCCGAAGGGACTTCCCTAGAACAGGCCGAGGATATTCTGCAAAGACACAAGATAGAAAAACTTCCCGTTGTTGATAAAAACAATGTGTTGGTGGGGTTAATCACTTTTAGGGATATTACTAAATTAACCCAGAAGCCCATCGCCAACAAGGATCAATATGGAAGATTGCGTGTAGCAGCTGCATTGGGAGTAACTTCCGATGCCATTGAAAGGGCAGAAGCCTTGGTTAATGCAGGGGTAGATGCTGTTATTATAGATACCGCCCATGGACATACCAAAGGGGTGGTGCAGATATTGAATATGGTTAAAAGTAAATTCCCGGACCTGGATGTGGTGGTGGGGAATATTGCCACTGCGGAAGCAGCAAAATATTTGGTGGAAGCTGGTGCCGATGCCGTGAAGGTGGGAATAGGTCCTGGATCTATTTGTACTACTAGAGTGGTAGCCGGAGTAGGTTTTCCACAGTTCTCTGCTGTTATGGAAGTAGCAGCGGCCATTAAAGGAAGTGGAGTTCCTGTTATTGCCGATGGTGGAATTCGATATACAGGAGATATACCCAAGGCTATTGCTGCAGGTGCCGATTCCGTAATGCTGGGCTCTTTGTTGGCAGGAACGAAAGAATCTCCAGGAGAGACTATTATTTACGAAGGTCGTAAGTACAAGACCTATAGAGGAATGGGGTCCGTAGAAGCCATGAAGCAAGGGAGTAAGGACCGTTATTTCCAAGATGTGGAAGATGATATTAAAAAGTTGGTGCCCGAAGGAATTGTAGGTCGCGTTCCGTATAAAGGTGATCTTTACGAGAGTATCCATCAATTTATTGGAGGACTACGTGCCGGAATGGGATATTGTGGTGCTAAAGATGTAGCAACTCTGCAGGAGAGCGGACGTTTTGTGAAAATTACTTCTAGTGGTATCAATGAAAGTCACCCACACGATGTAACCATTACCAAAGAATCTCCCAACTACAGTAGGTAGGGGAAATGTACGTATAGAGCATAAAAAAAAGACCCAACTTTGGGTCTTTTTTTTATATCCTATAATTCCTAAAATTATATTATTTGCTTTCGCTGGCGTAGGTCTGCCAATCTTTTTCCTTGTGAATGTCCTCCCCAAAATATTTGGCAATCTTCAAAAATGGTTCAGGTTTCTGGTATCCAGGTACTGGGGATAGCATATTTGCCTGCTCATCTAAAAAAATAGTCGTAGGATAGCTCAATTTCCCTTGCATTAAGGCAGCGGCCAATTCGTGGTATCCACTTCTGCCAGAGGGAACATACTTAAACGTCTGTCCTTTATATTCTATGGGTTCTTTCCCTTCTCCATCCAGTTTTACCATATAATAGGTCTTAGACATATAGGCAGCTACTTGAGGGTTTTGAAAAGTGTCCTTATCCATCTTTTTGCACCATCCGCACCAGTCGGTGTAGACGTCCACAAAAATCTTCTTGGGGTTCTTATCGGTACCTGCCAATTCTATGGCTTCTTCCCAGCTTAACCATTCCACGGTCTGTGCCGTACTATTAAAAGACATCAACGCAAAACCTAAAGAGGTCAGTAGCGTGAATAGAGATTTTCTAACCATGGGGATTCTAAATTTTTGTGCTTGGTCGCATTAGCATTGAAAACCTAACGCTATTTGGACCGATTTATTTTGCAACCGCTTTTTCTTTTGCGGGGCTAAATAGATCTTTTGCGTCTATCTGGTTGCGTACCAAATCTTCAAACGTTTCCCTTTCCCTAATTAGGATAGCTTCGCCATTGTGCCAAAGCACTTCTGCTGGTCTGTAACGAGAATTGTAGTTGCTGGCCATGGTAAAACAATAGGCACCCGCATTTCTAAAGCAAAGTATATCACCTTCTGCAATTTCCTTAATTCTCTTATTGCTAGCAAAGGTATCGGTCTCACATATATAACCCACTACAGAATAATAACGTTCGCGTCCGTCCGGATTGGAGATATTCTCTATAAAGTGGGTAGCACCATAAAGCATGGGTCTTATTAAGTGGTTGAAGCCAGAATCTACACTGGCAAACACCGTAGAGGTGGTTTGTTTAACCACATTTACCTTGGCTAAGAAAACACCCGCCTCGCTCACCAAAAATTTTCCTGGCTCAAAGGCCAAGGTAAGCTCCTTACCATATTCCTTGCAGAAGGAATTAAAGCGATTCGTTAATTTGGTGCCCAACTCCTCAATATTGGTTTCTATATCCCCTTTCTTATAAGGTACTTTAAAACCGCTTCCAAAATCTATAAAATCTAGATTCTTAAAGTTTTTTGCGGTTTCAAACAAGATCTCAGAAGCGTATAAAAATACGTCTATATCCAATATATCGCTTCCTGTGTGCATGTGAATCCCATTCACGTTCATTTTGGTCAGCTCTACAATGCGTAGCAAATGCGGAATTTGGTGAATGCTGATCCCAAATTT
Source organism: Arenibacter lacus (assembly GCF_008711145.1). Classification (NCBI taxonomy): domain Bacteria; kingdom Pseudomonadati; phylum Bacteroidota; class Flavobacteriia; order Flavobacteriales; family Flavobacteriaceae; genus Arenibacter; species Arenibacter lacus. The sequence continues at coordinate 204,829 of NZ_VVIN01000001.1, read as the reverse complement.
AGAGTCGATATGCCCAACGGATATGTTAGAGTTGCCCCCGGCCATAACGTGTGGATTTATCCTAATACAAACGGGAATATTTGGGTGCTTACTACCGAACTGTTCTAAGATAGATAAATTGTCAATATTGATACGTACCCCTAGCTTAGCGGCTTCTTCAATCTCTTCTAAAGACACGCCGTTGGGCGTGTAAATAATGTCGTTGGGTTTAAACCCGGCCAACAAGCCTAGTTGTACCTCTTGTATAGATACGGTGTCTAGACCACTGCCCAAACTGTTCATTAACCTTAAAATGGTAATATTGGAAAGAGCCTTGGCCGCATAATTAAGTTGTAACTTCTTTACACCCTTAAATGCATTCGTCAATCGGTGGTATTGGGAAATAATTTTTTCCGAATCATAAACATACACCGGATCACCAAATGTTTTTGCTATCTTTAATAGATCAGTTCGTTGCATTTTATCTGAATTTTATACAAATCTATACTACTTATTGTTTGATAGCAAAAATAAAAAGGATTATTAGAAATATGTAACACAATGTTGTATTTGCAACAAAAAAAGAAGCTTGATTGCTTTCGTGGCTAGCTGTTGCTGATGTTAGGGTTTAAACTTATTAGACTATGTGGTTACCAATGTTTCCTTTACAGGCGGTATTTTTTCCAGGAGAAACGGTTCACCTACATATTTTTGAAGATCGTTATAAAGCGTTGATCGGGGATATTAGTATAGGTAGCGGGGTTTTTGGGGTGCCGGCCTATATAGATGGGAAGATTGCATTTGGGACCGAAATGCGGCTAGAGGGCATCAGTAAAACCTATCCCAATGGGGAAATGGATATTGTCTGCAAGGCTCAACGAGTTTTTAAGATCCTATCTTTTCAAAATAACATGGCCTCCAAGAAATATGCAGGGGGTGAAGTTTCTTATCTAGACTACCATAAAGATGGGGAGGTAGCACTTATTGGAGAGGTATTGCAGCTGGTGGTGAGCTTGTATCAATCTATGGGGGCTTCTGTATTGGTGCATGACACCCAGCAACTAGACCTCCATGTTTGGGTTCACAAAGTAGGATTGTCCCTTTCTCAGGAATATCTTTTATTGCAGATGGCGTATGAGAGTGAGCAGCTTCTTTTGCTAAAACACCATTTGCACAACATAATCCAAGTTTTGGAGCAGGTAGATAGGGCAAAGGAAATGATTGGGATGAACGGGCATTTTAAAAGTTTTGATCCGTTAGACTTCAAAAACTTTAAATTATAATTCGGACGCCAAAAAAATGCTGATGGGCTAGTGGCCATTTCTAAAAACCACCTCCTTTTATGGGGAGATGTAGCTTATTTCGTCCTGTGTGATAAGGTTTTAGCTTTCTATTTTATTTAATTAGGGTAAATCCATTGGGTTTCCTATTTTTGCAACGTAACAAATAGATACCTATAATTTATGAACCTTCACGAATATCAGGGAAAAGAGATTTTAGCAAGCTTTGGAGTGCGTATCCAACGCGGAGTAGTTGCACATAATGCTAAGGAGGCAGTAGAGGCCGCCAAGCAGTTAACGCAGGAGACAGGGACCGGATGGCATGTAATAAAGGCTCAGGTCCATGCTGGAGGTCGCGGTAAAGGTGGCGGTGTAAAACTGGCCAAGAACTTACGCGAGGTCGAGGAGATTGCAGGGAACATTATTGGAATGAACCTGATAACTCCACAAACTTCGGCCGAAGGAAAAAAGGTACATAAGGTTTTAGTGGCAGAAGATGTTTACTATCCAGGGGATAGTGAAACGAGTGAATTCTATATGTCCGTTTTGCTTAATAGAGGTACAGGAAGAAACATGGTAATGTATTCCACCGAAGGTGGGATGGATATAGAGGAAGTGGCAGAAAAGACTCCACACCTTATTTTTACGGAGGAAATTGATCCGGCAACCGGATTGCTTCCTTTCCAAGCTAGAAAGATAGCTTTCAACCTAGGGTTGTCTGGAACGGCATTTAAGGAAATGACCAAGTTTGTATCCAACTTGTACAAAGCGTATATAGAAAGTGATGCAAGTATGTTCGAGATTAACCCAGTGCTTAAAACGTCGGACGATAAGATCATGGCTGTGGATGCTAAGGTTTCTATAGATGACAATGCGTTATATAGAAGAAAGCAATATGCCGAAATGAGGGATCTTCGCGAGGAGAATCCAATCGAGGTAGAGGCAAGGGCTGTTGGACTTAACTACGTGGACTTGGACGGAAACGTGGGATGTATGGTGAACGGAGCCGGTTTGGCGATGGCTACCATGGACTTGATTAAAATGGCTGGTGGTGAGCCTGCCAACTTCTTGGACGTTGGTGGTACTGCAGATGCTAAAAGGGTTGAAGAAGCCTTTAGGATCATCCTTAAGGATCCGGCCGTTAAATGTATCCTTATTAATATTTTTGGAGGAATTGTACGTTGCGATAGAGTAGCGCAAGGAGTGGTAGATGCTTATAAGAATATGGGCGATGCCATTAAAGTTCCAATTATTGTTAGATTGCAAGGGACCAATGCCGAATTGGCGAAGGAAATCTTGGATAACTCTGGATTGGCCGTTCACGCTGCCGTTCAGTTCCAAGAGGCTGCCGATAAGGTGAAAGAGGTTTTGGCCTAAGGATATATTATTTTTGATAGTTAAAAGGCGGTTCCCGATGGGAGCTGCCTTTTTTTTTGTTTTCTGCTTCCAATGTTAAAAGCTTGTTAAAAATGGATATGAGCGTAACAATGTTTAAAGTTGCCCGTCTTTTAGGTGTATCTCATCAATACATTATTTATTAGTTCATCAATCTAAAAAACGAGCATCATGAAAAAACTAAATTTAATTCTTGTAGCTGTAATGCTATTTTCTGTAGGGAGTGTCTTTGCCAATAGTGGTTTGGAGGAGGAGTCTCCCAAGGGGTTAACCCAACAGATTAACGAGCTTTTAACCCGTAATGTGCCTCTAAGTCTAATGGAAGAGGACATGAGCGCTGTGGTTTACTTTACGGTGAATACCGAAAAAGAAATTGTAGTACTCTCAGTAATGACCAATGAAGAGGCGTTAGATGCCTATATAAAAAGTAGGCTGAATTACGAAAAGGTAAAATGCACCGAATTGGAGATTGGGGAAACCTATAAGATTCCCGTCGAGGTCAAGAGTTAATGCGGTAAGTTGTTAGAAAAAGTCCTGAATAACACTCAGGACTTTTTTTTGTTCTTGTATTTAACCGGGCTGATGTCCGGAGTAGGCTTCTTCTTGTACTTGCCCTTAAATGAAGCTGGCGCTGAGGCTTTTTGAGTTTTGGGCTTTGCCGATGTTGATTTTGCCGGTTTGGGTAAGCTAATTTCAGTGTCCTTGGGGTTGTCCTTGGTGCCCCTGTAGTGAATGACCAATCCGTTTAGAAAATTCCGCAGAATTTGATCGCCACATTCTACATAGTTGGGGTGGTCTTCCTTTCTGAAGAAAGCGCCCAGTTCGCTTTTGGATATTTTAAAATCTACCAGTTGTAAAATATCTACAATCTCGTCATTTCGAAGTTTTAGGGCTACCCGTAACTTTTTTAGAATATCGTTATTGGTCATACTATTATTTTTTGGCAAGATATTACAAAATTTAAACCCAATGACTATCTACTCCCTTTTTTACGGCGGCTAAATCGGTTTATATGGGGCATTTGAAATTTAAACCCCTTACCGGCCCTATTAAATTAATTGCTTGCGAGAGAGGGAGGTTTGCGTTAACGAAAAATAGGAGGTTAGGTAAGTTGTTTTATAAATGAAATATGGGGAGGGTAAGCCGTTTGATTCTGGAGTGGCTCATAGAACAAGGGTAGGTGGATTTGGAGGTGGGTTGGATCCTTTTTGCCAAGAAATAGCGGGTAATAACGCATAAAGATGACGAAATGACACCTTAAGCCGCGTCAAATCGGTCAAAACGTCATGAATTTAGTACTGGTATGCGTTTTGCATTTCACCTTATGAACAAAAGAAAGTTGAACAAAAAAAATTGATAATTATGAGTATAGTAAAAAGAAATAACATCGTTTTTCCGTCTTTAATGAATGAATTTTTAAGACAAGATTGGTTTGGCGGTATGGATAGTGTAAGAGATTCAATGCCAGCCGTAAACGTAAAAGAAACTGAAACTGGGTTTGAGTTAGAAATGGCCATTCCTGGTAGAAATAAAGAAGATTTCAATATTGAGATCGATAATGACGTACTTACTATTTCCTCGGAAGTGAAAACTGAAGACAGTAAGGAAGAGGATAATTACACCAGAAGGGAGTTCTCTTATAATTCCTTTAGGCGTGTGTTTAGCTTGCCCGAAAGTGTAAATCCGGACAAGATTGATGCTAAGTACGAAGACGGAATTTTAAAGTTTGAACTGCCTAAAAAGGAGGAGGCCATGCCGAAACCTAAAAGGGCAATTACCATCTCTTAAAGATAGGAAGAAGTCCCTGGCTACAGGGTAATTTTCATAGTTTGGTTGGTTAGTGAAGGAAGGCGCTTTATATTATTAAGGCGCCTTCCATTGTTATAGCAGCCTCAAGTTTTCCGTGAGATGCAATTAGGTTTTTGCAATAGAACTCAGAAGCGTTTTAATGCCTTAGTCGCGTTCGGCATCAATCATAGATTGCCTATACTCAATTCCCCATTTTGCCATTTCGTCTATTAAGGGCGACAGGGTTTTACCATACTTGGTGATAGAATATTCTACCGTGATGGGCTTGGTGTTCATGACGGTGCGACTCACCAACTGGTTCATTTCCAGGTCCTGGAGTTCCTTGGAGAGCATTTTGGTGCCAATGCCCTTCACCTCGCGTAGTAAATCCATGAAGCCTAACTTATCGCCCTCTATGAGGGTGCCCAGTATATGGAACTTCCACTTGCCAGATAAAATACTCATGGTGTCGCTAATGGCCTGCATTCTAACCTGACAAACCGGGGAGTTGTTTATGACTGCTTTCTTTCTCATAGTTTTTTTTGTGTTAAATATGAAGGTGCTACTACCAAGGGTAGTTCCCTATAGGAAACTACTTCCCAAAAGGAAATGCGTATCAAATATACAGCTTATTCCCCGTATCTTTGCCTGTGATTAAAAATGAAAAAGGAGTGTATCCAATGAGGAGGGAAATTCAACTGTAGTCACAAAGGGCCCTACTGACAAGAAAAGGAATACAATGTCGATTAAAAATATCAGTTAAAATCAATCCTTAAAATTATTAAACGAATCATCCATTAGGGTTTTACCGCTTTATTGGGAAAAATCAAAAGATATGAGTAACGAAACATCAAAAAATAATCCGCTTTTATGCGATATAGAAACGGGAATGTGTGAGGTAACGACTAATGAAGTTCAAGAGGCTTCCGATTCAACCCCTGCCGCTACCAATAAAAAAATTAAGTTGGTTTATTTTACCGATCCAATTTGTTCTTCTTGTTGGGGGATTGAGCCCCAATTGAGAAAACTGAAATTGGAATATGGAAATCAGCTAGAGATTGAATACAGAATGGGTGGCTTATTACCAAATTGGAGTTACAATAGTGGAGGTATCAGTAAGCCCTCCGATGTTGCTTCACACTGGGATGAGGTGAGTGTTTATTACGATATGCCCATAGATGGGGATCTGTGGTTAGAAGACCCCTTAAACTCGTCCTACCCACCTTCCATTGCTTTTAAGGCAGCGCAATTACAGGATGAAGAGAAGGCCGTGCTATTTATGAGGGAGATGAGGGAAATGATGTTCCTAAAGAAAAAGAATCTTGCTAAATGGGAGCACATGGCTACTGCCGCAACTAGCGTAGGACTGGATGTGACCCAATTAAAAGTCGATTTTGAAGGCAAGGCCAAATCCTTGTTTGAAGAGGATTTAAAAGTGGCAAGGGATTATGGGGTAAGAGGATTCCCTACTATCTACTTTTTGGATGATGCTGGAAATAAAGAATTGGTATATGGATCAAAACCCTACGCCCTTTACGAAGCGGCCATTCTTAAACTGAATCCGAATATTTCAAAAAGTGAATACAGTAAAAACTGGGAAACACTATTCTCTAAATATCCCACACTAACAGCAAAAGAGTATTCCGTGCTATCCGGTGCGCCAAGAATAGAAAGTGAGGAAATGTTGAATGCGCTTTCAGATAGTGGAAAGTTAGATAAATGGAACACAAAAAACGGGGCCATCTGGATTTTACAATAATATGTACTATCCACCATCAACCTATAAATTTTAAATAAATCACCAATGATCAAAAAAATCTTTAATCCCGGGGAGACCTCCAATACGATAAGTTATGCAATATTATTGCTCCGTCTGGCCGCAGGGGTGTTCATGTTGACCCATGGTATGGGGAAATTATCCGCCTTATTTGGTAGTGACCCCATTCAGTTTCCAGATCCCATTGGGTTAGGAGCAACGGTGTCCCTAGCGCTTACCGTTTTTTCCGAAGTGTTCTGTTCCTTGCTCCTAATTCTGGGCTTGGGAACTCGCTTTGCCACCCTACCATTACTCATCACTATGTTAGTAGCTGCGTTTATAGTCCATGCCACTGATGGATTTGGGAGGCAGGAACTGCCCCTCTTCTACGCAACGGTTTATGTGGTTATAGGCCTATTAGGTGCCGGTAAAATTTCACTGGATAATTTGGTGTACGCTAAAATTAAAGAGGAGTAGGGCACTACTAATTTTTACTAGCTTTTATCGCTGAAGCTATTGATTAATAGGGGAACAAAGTATTAAAGAGGGGCTGCAGCCCCTCTTTATATTCCGTATCTGTACTTAATTACAGAACAGAATTGTTAAGTTTAAGACGCTCGACTAGCTGTTTAGAGCGGTGCCTTGCATAGTTTGGAAAGCGCTTCGTTTATTTCGAACACCCCTCCTTTAATATCAGAATACCCAAATTTCTTTAAGCGTTCGGTGTGCATTTTTAGATAGTTCTCGGCATTTTCTCGAGTGTCGAACATATAGACGCCTCCTGCCATATTTTCTTTTTGATTTTCGGTCCAGAATTTCCAAACAAAACCGGGTTCCTTGGTAATACTTTGGGCAAGATCGTTCATTTGAATTGCCATTTCTTTTCCCCACACTTCCTTATGTGGAAAATCTACATACATGATGACGGCCATAATCGTACATTTTTTAATTAGTTGACAAAGTTCCAGAAGGGGAAGAACAAACAAGCTATAGCTTTCCTCCAAGAAACCAATTTCCTGCAGGAAACCATAAGATACGAATAAATGAGGTCTAGGGAAAGATAAAAGTTAGTTGTGGTAGGATTGGTATTGTTTTGCAGTCAGCTCTAGAAAGGGCAGATGTATTTTGTGTTTTTAATTTTGAATTAAAGGAAGCGGTGTTTAGAAATTATTAACGGGAAAAATAAGCCGCATTTTAGGTCTTAACTTAAAAGGATTATATTAGATTTTTACAATAAACTCCTACAAGATAGAATAATAACATTCTTGGTAGACTAATGAGGTGATTGTGTATAATTAGAGCAAATTAAGGATAAATGGAACTACCTAAATATCATGAAACTTTCGTGCCGATATTAGAAATTTTAAATTATGAAGAATCCATTAAAAGTAGAGAGTTGTCAATTCGTGTACGTGACAAATATTATTCGGATTTATCAGACAAACTGTTAAACAAAAAAACCAGTTCAGGATCCAATGTATTACTAGATAGGATTTCATGGGGAAAATCATACCTCAAAATGGGGAAGTTTGTTTCATATCCGAAAAGGGGACTGGTCCAAATTACGGAGAAGGGTAAGCAAATTTTGGAGACAGGTAGTTTGTCGCTAAGGCAACTTCAAAATGATAAGGATTTTGTTAAGCATAGAAAATCTGTACAAAGTAAAAAAGACGAAGAAGTTGAATTTGATTCAGTAAATGTAGACAATGCATCGCCTCAAGATCTAATAGATTCTGGGTTCTCTACAATTGAAACTGAGGTTAAAACTGAGCTATTAGAAAAACTGAAAGAAATTGATCCTTATTACTTTGAAAAAGTAATTCTTATTCTTTTAAAAAGAATGGGTTATGGAGATTTTATTGAAACATCAAAGTCTGGTGATGGAGGTATTGATGGTATTATAAATAAAGACAAACTCGGACTCGAAAAAATTTATACTCAAGCGAAGCGATATAATGAAAACAAAGTGCGTGAAAAAGATATTCGTAATTTCATAGGGGCAATGAGTGGGGATACGAGTAAAGGAGTTTTTATAACAACTTCAACCTTTGACAATTCTGCCATTCAGAAAGCAAGAGAAGCCCATCATACTATAATTCTAATTGACGGACCTAAATTAGTAGACCTAATGCATCAATACAATGTCGGGGTGCAAGTGAAAACAGTATATGAGGTAAAAGAATTGGATAATGATTTTTTTGAGGGAGAATAAATGATTTCCACGAAAAGCTACAACTGTTGGTCTATAGGTTCTTTGCACTTGTTTTTATTGATTTTTAAACTGTCCTAAATATTTGAATAGTAGTTTATTGGTTTGGATTTAAACGGGTTTAAAAAACCGCATTTTTTTAGTAACTTTAAGTATTGTGGGAATTAAGTTCCTTCAAATGTAATAGCGGCGATGAACAGTTGGTAGTCAGATATGGATATGCCAAGCCCAAAAGGAAGTTAACCCACCAAGTCCTTGTGGTGTAGTGTTACTGTTTGTTATACTCAAAGGGGTGTTTTTTTTTGAGTAGCACTTTAGGCAGCATACTGGTCTAGAATCTTTAAATTCAATAATATGAACAGCATTGATAATTCTTCGGTGGTTTTGGTAGCCGGGGCTACTGGTTTCTTGGGCAGTGAGGTCTGCCGTCAATTAATCGCTGGGAATTGGAAGGTGAAAGGCTTGATTCGCAATACCTCGGATTCTAATAAGGTAGCACACTTAGAGAAAATGGGGGTGGTAACAGTAAAGGGCGATCTAAAGGATAGGGATTCCTTAGATAGTGCTTTACAAGGGGTTAATGCCGTCATTTCTACGGTTTCCTCCACGCATTCCAGAAAAGAAGGGGATACCATTAAAACTGTGGATGAGGACGGACAAATAAACCTTATTAAGGCAGCCGCTGATGTGAGTGTTGAACGGTTTATCTATGTTTCTTTTAGCGAAATGCCAGGGCAATTTCCATTGCAAAATGCCAAGCGAAGGGTGGAAAGGCAGCTAGAAAATAGTGGTCTAAATTATACTATTTTACAACCCACCTATTTTATGGAGGTATGGTTAAGTCCGCTGGTGGGTTTTGATGCGGCCAATGCCAAAGCCACCATATTTGGGGAAGGCAAGAAAAAGATTTCCTGGATTTCTTTAAAGGATGTCGCCTCTTTTGCAGTAGCAGCCCTAGATAATGCAGCCGCGCATAATAAGTCAATTTTGCTTGGAGGTCCTAAGGCATTGAGTCCGCTAGAGGTGGTAACCATATTTGAGGAAACTAAAAAAAAGAAGTTTGAGCTTCAATTTGTGCCGGAAGAAGCCCTTAGAGCACAAAAGGAGGGGGCCCAAGACCCCTTGGCCGAATCTATTGCAGCCTTAACCTTGGGCGTGGTGAGCGGAAGCGAAATTGATATGAAAACCACCCTAGATAAATTTAAGCTGCAACTATGCTCGGTAAAGGAATTTGCGACCAGGGATGGGGGAGTTAAGGGGTGAGTAACTAGCTCCAAGCCATATTCGAGCATTAAATTTTAGGGAAGTCCGCCATGTTTCATCGGTAAACAAAGTATCTTTACTTTTAGGGAAATAGCAGCCAACGAATTATAATTTAAAATAGATACACATGAAACTTATATCTAAAGCATTCATTCAAATTCAGAAGCCGGTAGAAGAAGTGTTTGAGAGTATTGTGAACCCAGCACAAATGACCCAATACTTCATCTCCGAAAGTAGTGGTCGCTTAGATTCTGAAGAGGAAATAGTTTGGAAGTTCCCCGAGTTCGATGAGACCTTTCCCCTAAGTGATATCGAGGTAAAACCCAATAGTTCTGTATCCTTTGTCTGGGATCCAGCTACTGTGGTGAAAATTGTGTTGGAGCCGCAACCAGACCATAGCACGGTGGTTCGTGTGTCCGAGAACGGAAAGGAGCTTAACGAAAAGAACATGGAATGGCTCATAGATAATACGGGAGGTTGGGCAAATTTTCTTGCCTGTATGAAAGCCTATTTGGAGTATGGTATATCCCTCCGTAAGGGAGCCTATGATTTTTTGAAAAATTAGTTACATAAAACATTAAATATTATAGTAAATGAAAGTTACCCCAGAACACAATGAGCGTATTGCAAAAATGACTTTTGCCTCGGTTTACCCACATTATGTAACCAAAGTGGAGAAAAAAGATAGGACTAAGGAAGAATTACATCAGGTAATTACCTGGCTCACCGGTTATGATGAGGCTAAAATCCAGGAAGCAATCGACGGGAAACTCAATTTTAAAGAATTTTTTGATAAGGCAGCGCTAAACCCCAACGCCCATCTTATTAAAGGGGTGATCTGTGGGTATCGTATCGAGGAAATCGATAATTCACTAACAAAACAGGTGCGCTATTTGGATAAGTTGGTAGATGAACTGGCCAGAGGACGGAAAATGGAAAAAATTCTACGAACGGAGACCGCATAAATGCAATCATAAAACGTAGGTAGCAGGGAGCCGCAAAAGAATCGACCTGATTTTTTTTGCGGCTCCACGCTTTTCCCTCCAATCAATATATAAATAAATAATCCCCCTTATGGATTTAAAGGTATAAGGAATTAATTACTCCTGTTCTTGCAAGGCTTTAATCTCGTCCCGCAATTTAGCAGCCTGCATAAAGTCCAGCTCCTTAGCAGCTTTTTCCATCGCCTTGCGCTTTTCCTTGATCATCTTTTCCTTTTGAGGAGGGGTTAGATACATCATATCAGGTTCCGCAGCTCTTATTTCCTCCTTTTCAAAGTGATAGGTAGAGACCGAATTTTTCGCGAGTACACTGTCCAAACTTTTATTCAAAGCAGTAGGAGTGATGTTGTGCTTCGTATTGTAATTGGTCTGTTTTTCCCTGCGGTAGTTGGTCTCGTCTATGGTCTGTTGCATGCTTTTGGTAATCTTGTCCGCATACATAATAGCCTTGCCATCTAAGTGTCTTGCCGCTCTTCCCACGGTTTGGGTCAGGGATCGGGCACTTCGTAAAAACCCTTCCTTGTCAGCGTCCAAGATAGCTACCAAAGATACTTCCGGTAGATCCAGTCCCTCTCTCAATAGGTTTACACCAATAAGGACATCAAAGATACCCTTACGTAGGTCCTGCATTATTTCTACCCGCTCCAAGGTATCTACATCACTGTGTATATACCTACACCGTACATTTATTCTGGTCAGGTATTTTGCTAGTTCCTCGGCCATCCGTTTGGTCAAGGTCGTTACTAAGGTCCGCTCGTCCTTTTCTACGCGGACTTGGATCTCCTCAATAAGGTCATCAATCTGGTTTAAACTAGGGCGCACTTCAATAATAGGATCCAACAATCCAGTAGGGCGTATTACCTGTTCTACGTAAACACCCTGACTTAATTCCAACTCATAATCTGCAGGGGTGGCACTTACATAGATCACCTGATTTTGAAGTGCTTCAAACTCTTCAAATTTCAAGGGGCGGTTGTCCATGGCAGCAGGGAGCCTAAATCCGTAATCCACTAAATTTTCTTTCCGGGATCGGTCGCCCCCATACATGGCGTGTACCTGTGGAATGGTTACGTGGCTTTCATCCACCACCATTAAATAATCGTCCGGGAAATAATCCAACAAGCAGAAGGGACGGGTCCCTGGTAACCGGCCGTCCAAATAGCGGGAGTAGTTCTCAATGCCGGAGCAATACCCCAGTTCACGAATCATCTCCAAATCAAAATTGGTGCGTTCCTCCAGTCGTTTGGCCTCAAGGGGCTTACCAATTTCCTTAAAATAATCCACCTGCTTCACCATATCCTCTTGAATCTGGTGAATGGCATTCTGTAGTACATCCGGGGAGGTAACAAACATATTGGCAGGGTAGATGGTCAATTGATCATACTTTTCTAGTATCTTGTTCTTTAAAGGATCAAAGGCTTCTATTTCTTCAATCTCGTCCCCAAAGAAATGAATCCTAAAAGCATGGTCGGCGTAACTGGGAAATATATCCACCACATCGCCCTTTACCCTAAAATTACCATTCTTAAAATCGGCAGTAGTCCTAGAATAAAGACTCTGTACCAACTGATGCAAAAGTTTGGTCCGTGAAATTACCTGATCTTGATGTACGTGGATCACGTTCTTTTTAAATTCCACCGGATTTCCTATTCCATATAAACAGGAAACGGAGGCTACTACCAGTACGTCCCGTCTTCCCGAGAGTAGGGAGGAGGTAGTACTTAACCGTAATCTTTCTATATCCTCATTAATGGATAAATCTTTTTCTATATAGGTCCCGCTAGTGGGAATATAGGCTTCAGGCTGATAGTAATCGTAATAGGAAACAAAATACTCCACGGCATTCTCTGGGAAAAATTGCTTGAACTCCGAGTACAATTGTGCCGCCAAGGTTTTGTTATGGGCAAGTACTAAGGTTGGGCGCTGTACCGCTTCCACAACATTTGCAACAGTAAAGGTCTTTCCAGAACCGGTAACCCCCAATAGGGTTTGATACCGGACATTGGACTCCAAGCCTTCCTGTAATTCCTTGATTGCTGTAGGCTGATCTCCTGTCGGTTTAAACTCCGAAACAACTTTAAATTTCATTTTTTAAAAATACGAAAAGGCGCCCAATCCCATGGACGCTTTAGGTAGAATTTAAGATTGTACCGGTCAGCGCTTAAAAATTGCGCAGGCGTAGAGGATGTAACTGTTCAAATAGTACTCTTTAGAAGCATTTAAGGAGTGTATTCCCTATAAATCCCGTTTTTTTAATAAGGCATAGGATAGGTAGATGAAAATGGCTGTCCACAATAGTACTATCAGTAGTTCATAAAAATGGACATTGTAATTTTTATTAAGCTCTTCCCCTACCTGTGCCACCATGCTCTGTACCGCCTTAAAGCGGGTTACAGGTTCCTTAATTAGGTTAGACATGGATTCCAGCGGGAGGTACTTCATAAATGTGGCTGAAGCTTCCTGCCCGGCAAACCACCATACCAGAAAACGGAGGGCTAAATTCTCTATGGCATACCAGACAATCAAGAATCCCAAGGCAAAAGCCGATCGCTTTACTAGGATGCCTAAAAAAAGACAGAAAGAAAAGAATCCCAAAAGTTTTACGAAATAGGCCAATAGGTATTCCAAATCGGAAAATACGATGGAGAGTTCGGTGAAATCGGAGTAAATAAGCCCCAGTGTCAGGGAGATCAGAAATACGAATAAGGTAGATATTAGGGAGAACGTAAATACCGTAAGAAACTTGGAGGCAATAAATTCTTTCTTGCTAAGTCCGTCTATTAAATTTTGCTTTATGGTTTTATTGCTGTATTCATTGGCCATCATGGAAACAATAACGATGGCAAAAAATAGCTTTAATCCACCAGCAATCCAGGTGTTTAAGTGCCATATATAGGGAAAGTTAAAAATCCCCTGCTCGGCCATATGGAATTGTATGGGGCCAATATCAAATTTTATAGCCGCTATCAGTGCCATACATAACAAGAGGGTGAAGTAGGAGATGATCAGTACTTTACTGGCTCGGTTGTTCCATAGTTTTATAAACTCTATTTGTAAAAGTCGCAACATAATTAAAGTAGGGTTAAGCTGGTTTTTGAATGTTGTTGGTAAGGGTGAGGAATTGTTCTTCCAAGCTCTCTTTTCGTTTCACTAAATGGGAGAGTACTATTCCCTTTGCAAACAACTGCTCATTCAAGGTTTTTGCATCCATTTCTTCCTTTAAGATTACTTTAATCACGCCATTTTCTTGCTTTACGGCACCAAAAATGGCCTGTTTCTCTAAAAAGTCGAGTAAGGCATCGGTGTGTTCAGTTTGTAATTCGAAAAATCCGTGACTGGCAAGCATGTCTTCTACAGGTCCCGAATATAGTTTCTCCCCTTTTCTTAGAATGACCACGTGGCTGCAAACTTTTTCAACTTCATCCAACAAATGGGAGGCTAGTAATATGGTGGTACCTTGGGAGGCAATTTTCTTTATAATCTCGCGAATTTGATGAATTCCCTGCGGATCTAATCCGTTGGTTGGTTCATCCAGAATAAGAATTTCAGGATCGTTTAGTAGGGCAGAGGCAATGGCCAAGCGTTGCTTCATCCCCAAGGAGTAGGTACGGAACTTACTGTCTTTCCGATCCAATAGTCCTACTAATTCTAATTTCTCCCCTATCTTATCGGGCGATACTTCTTTTATTTTACAGACCAGTTTCAAATTTTGAACGGCCGTCATATAGGGATAAAAATTGGGGCGTTCTATAATAGCTCCCACCTTCTTTAAGGCTTCATGCGTAGAAAGACTGCCGTTAAACCAAGAGAAGCTGCCTGCACTGCGGTTTACTACGTTCAATACAATGCCCAGGGTGGTAGACTTCCCACTTCCGTTAGGGCCTAGAATACCGTAGACATTCCCCTTTTCTATAGTGAAGGAGAGGTCTTTAACGGCGGTAAGGAAACCAAATTTTTTGGTTAGGTTGTTAACAGTTAAAATTGTTTCCAAGTTGGTTGTTTTTGGAGTTGTTCGTACCTACTTGACGAGCAACTGATGGTTTTGTTACAATTTTAAGGAATCTAGCCTATTTCTGCCTATGGTTTTACTCTAAAAGTGATCCTCCGGTTGGTAAGTACGTTTCTCGGATTTTTTAAAGGGGTTACTGTAGGATCGTCAGGTTCCCCGTCCCCATTGCTATCAAAATTAGTGGGATTGTCCGGGTCGTCCGATTCGTCCGAAATGACAAAATCGTTGGGTAAACTACCATATGCCGTTGCGCTATTGATCACTTGATGGGCTTGGAGGTCAGCTTGGGTAATGGTATGGGTTAGGGTGAAGGTGGCTTTTTCTCCAGGGCTTAGCGATGCCAAGGAGGCCGGATTTATAGAGCCCGGATCGGCGATGGGGTCGGTTATACTTATATCGGTTAAGATGTTTGGACCATGGTTGGTAACCACCAGTTCGTACGTCATTACCTCACCCAGTGTATCATACGCCCCGTCTGGGGCAGGCAATACCTTTTTTGTCAGGGTGATTTCGTTGTTTGCAATGTCTACGGTGGCAGTTGGGGTGTCCTGAGTCGTATTGCTATCCAACTGATCTTGGGTGTGGGTGGCGGTATTGGTATAGGAAGTGATGGTAGAATTATAGGGGAGTTCATCCGTGCTTACTTCCAAATCCAATCGCACCAGTTCCCCAGCATTGATGGTTCCAATATTCCAATAGGGGGCGGACCAGCTTCCCACACTCGGACTTGCAGAAATTAAGGTCAATCCGGCCGGGAGGTTATCCGTAACTACTAAATTGGTAACCGGATCCACGCCCATGGATTCTACCGTTATGGTATAGGTGAAGGTATCGCCTTCCAAAATGGAGGCCCTGCTGGCCCTCTTTTTAATAATAATATCCGGTAAACAGTAATAGACGGCAATCGGTTGGGAATCATACGTACATCCTCCCTTGGTTACCTTTACATAATAATCCCCGGCTTTGGTGGGTGTATGGAATGGGAGTATTGCCCCAGGGATGGCTTCTCCACTTTCATACCATTGATAGGCGTCAAAATTGGCATCTACCACCTCAATGGCCGCCCCCGGTAAGCAGCCACCTCCTACGATCTGCAAATCTACCGAAGGGACGGTATCAAAACCGGAATAATAACCGCCTATTCCTTTGTTACCGCTATAGCCAACAAAACCAACAGCAATAGGGCCAGTAGATTGTACGGCAACGTTCCCGCTAAGACCGGATACATAATACGTTTTCCAGTCTGGGGATCCGAGGACCGGATTGGCGGCTGGGAGCGTTACAGGCCCAGCTCCATCGGTGACTTTAATATTTTCTTCCGGGGTAGAAGTGGAGGCGATAATGGAAACACCTCCGTTCATCGTGGTGCCTGCCGCATCCCGAACACTTGGAATATTATTAAGATTGTCTGGTAATAGGCAGTTAACAGGAGCAACAAAGTTTAATCCAATCGTTTGAATTCCAGAAGCGCCTGCTAATAACTGGTAGGCATAGGCGTCCTTGGAGGTCCGTACAAACATATTTCCTCCTGCAGAGCCGCTATTATAATGGCTACCGTCAATCTCAAAATAATCCCCATTATTGATGGTAGCAATCGGGGTGGCCGAACCGTTTACAAAAATTGCTGTATTATTTTGAGTACCTATAATAATTGGTTTTTCAGTTGCATCCACCCCATTTCCCCTTATAAATACGTATTCTTTGCCTATTCTGTTCTCGGGGACGGGTTGATCTATTCCAGCATCCCTAGACCCGCTGCCAGGATTAATTCCCACGTTGAGGCCCCCGTTGCTGATTACGATATTTTTATCGGATTCAATGGTGGCTCCCAACCAACCATCTACATTGAGGTTTGTGGTTCCTTTGTATGCTTCCAGTACAAAGGATTCATTTTTATTAAGGGATACAGTATATGTATCAGAAGTAATACCCCCTACGTTGCCTTGTAATCGAAATTCGGAATTGGGGTGGTAACCATAAATTTTAATGGTGGTATTGTCTTCGGTAGCCATCATTCCTAAGGTGCTGCTTAAAGTTGTTTGATGTCCCCTATTGGGGATACCACCCCATTTAAATTTGGTGCCCATGGCTTGCCGGCCTTTGCTCGTAAGGGAGGTTGCTTGATGCTGGGAACTTCCCCTGTAATTGGCATAGAATTTTTCTCCCCTAGATTCTATTCGCAATCCGCTATTGGTGAGTACTACCCCCGTGTTGTCATTGTCCACCAGGGTAATGTTATTATCCCCGTCTGTAAGATAATAGGTTACAGGAGCGGCGTTGGATAGGGTAAAGGTGTGAATGGGGGTAGTGTTGGTTCCGCGATAAATAGCAACGCCAAAGGGATTGGTTTCCGGAGTGGAGAAATATATCGCCTGTTCTCTAATAGCTTGATGATTACTTCCTTGTTTCAAGGGTGGCAGATAATGTAAATCGCTCAATTGTCCCATAGCAGGGAGGGCCAAAAAACTATAGATAATTATCAAAAGTATCTTCTTAATCTTCATCAAAACAAAATTTATTTACCATTGGATGTAGGTGGGCCAACTTCAAATATATCAAGGAAATGTGCCAACTTGTAGGAAATGTTGTGAAGGGTGCAGTTTCTGTTGCCTAAAGACATTATGCCATTATTATGGAGGGTACGTTTGCTTGGGAACAGCTTTTTCCAAAGATGATCCCTAGAATTCAAGGCGTTGTTTTAACGATCAACAGCCTAATTAAAAGGAGAAATTTTGGCTATTGGGGCCTCCAAAGTCCAAGAAAAGTAAGCTTGGGTATCCCGTTTTTATGATTTTTAAATTTTTATTGCGTGCTAGGATATGTATATTGGATAAAATCACATAAACCAACTCAGTATATACTTTTGAATACTTTATTAAATTAACACCTATGTCCGAAAAATTGATGTCTAAGAAAAAGCCGCCGTTCCCGGTCAATGATAAACTGGACGCATACTTAGCGCATTATAGTAGGAAAACCGAAATTCCTATTTTCTATGATGATCTGCTTAGGTTTGCGGGCTCTGTAGTGGTTTACGACGCCAATGATGAGGATACGCTTTGGGTGAGGGTCTATTACAATGAGTTCGATAGGAAGGAAATAGACAGTAGTCTAAAGAAAGTGTATTCCATTCTTCACTCCGACGGTAGTGATAGTATCTTTCCCTTCCTTAATGTGGATGCGGTAGACTATTGTACTTTTGGGAATACCAAACCCTTTAGGATCAAGGTAAGGAACGTGCTGAACGATAACTACACCTATTTTTACGTGAAAAAAACCGATGCATCCAGAATTTATGGGCTGGAGCTAGAGCATATGTTATCTCCCTATAACCTAAACTTTTTGGTGTATAAAGACACCTTAATTGAAGAGCATATTTCCGGAATTCCGGGAGATGTCTTTATCAAGGAATTTTTACCCAAGTGTACGGAATCGGAAAAATCCCAGTTGGCAAAAGAGTTTGTAAAGTTCAATGAACGTTGTATGATCCGACTCCTAGGGGATATGCGTTCGTATAACTATGTCATTGTGCCTACGCACGATTTTGACCATGTAGTCTACAAGATACGGGCAATTGATTTTGACCAGCAATGCTATGAGGGTAAGTTGAAGGTGTACCGTCCGCAGTTTTTTAAGGAAAACTATTCAATGGTGATGTTGGTAAAAGACAAGCTACAGCGAAATTCTGTGGATCAATACAAAATTGAGGAGCGCTCTATTGTTGCGAAGCGAATTTTGAGTTCGGGTAACAGGATTAAGCGACTCATCGCCATTAGCAAGTCTGACAAAATCTCCAATCCAGAAAATATTGAAGCCTTGTCCCAACATATCCACGAACTTACTGGCGATATTGCCTTTAAAAACTGTAAGTCTATGGGAGAGGTGCTGTCCTTGGCTTTAGATTTTGTTAAAAGGAATTACGAGGATGTAAGTATGAAGCAAATTTTGGAGAATAAAATAAAACTATAAGGACGTTTGTTTATTTTTTATGAAGGAATTTTATTGGGTGGTAAAAATGAAAAAGGGAAGCGTTTAAACTTCCCTTCTTTATTATTGATGCTTAATTCTTTTGTTCTTTGTTAAAATATACTAGGTAGTAGTACATCTGACGTTCTTCGTCCCATCCTTTTTCCACAAATTTTTCCGCAGATTCTGGATTGATGAAATCTAGTTTAATCTGGATGTTGGTATCTAGATTAATGACATTCTTTATTTTCTTTCGCGCATCGGATACGGCTTTGTTCACAATATCAAAGGAAGCGACATCGTCTATGCTATATTTAGGGCCTTTTTCTTCCTTATAGTGCTTAAACTCTGGAATAAGTTCCGGGTTTTCCATTACCTCGTTCAGGAAGTTGGTCTCCTCAAAAGTATCATTTTTAGCAAAATGGTTTACAGCCCTATTCATAAAAAGAACCTCTTGTTGTTTATCCTCGGCCGGTAATACTACGTCTTTGGCAAAGCTCTGGCAGAACTTCAAGTAGTTCTTTGTCTTAAAGTTGTCATCCGATAAGGCTTCTACGTCCAAGAAGTTTTCCAGCCAGTATTTGGCATCGTAGCGGTTACTATCTACGGATAGTATTTTATACCCAGCTTCCCTTTCGGTGTTAAAGACCAAGCAACCTTTATCCAACTTGTTGATGTTGATCCCCTGTTGTACCAATATATCCAGGTTGGCACCATTTTCTTCGAATTGTAAGAAATCGTGTTTCAATTCACTCTTAAATATACCAACGGCATCCATCTTAACATTGTCTAACATCACATCCGTAAGGTAGGTAACATAGAGTTCCCCACTTTTAATATGAGGGTGATTAGATTGCTCAAAGAGGTGATTGGCTACCTTTTTAGAATTTTCATGGAGGGTATTCGGGTTCTTGAAAATAGCATCTACCACATTGTAGAGTTCGTTGAATTCCAAATCTACCTCATTGTAAAAATGAAAGTAATTCTCCTCCTTTTCCCTAAAGGGCTTAAAAAAATATTCTTTTAATAGCCCGGTAGTCTCATCGTTCAGAGCAAAGGGCTCCTCCGATAAAAATACACCTTCACTTTTGTTTTTGTTTCCCACACGATGTATGGAAATCGTTTCAATCTGCGTAGTATATAAGTTGATCATGAAATTAACATTATTGATTTGGGATTGTTAGGTGGCCATGGCCCCATGCCCCTTTAGTTTATATGGTAGGGGTAAAGTAAATGTAAAAGTGAAAAATTAATTCCAATTCTCATCAAAATCCAAGTCTTCGTAGTTGTCTAAGGTATTGTCAAAATCAAACTCGCTTTCGTCAGCCTCAAACTTTTTTTCTGGTGGGGAATCTGGTATTTCACCAAAACTAAACAAGATATTTGGGTAGGATTGTCCGTCTATCTTTTCGGTAGTATCGGCCAATTCCACAAAAAAGGTCCACATGCTCAAGAAGTCGTACACGTAGATAAGTTTAGGATTTGCTTCTGTAACCACATCGCTCAGCAATACCTCACTCATCAGCCGAACATCACTTCCACTTTCGCTCATGTCAAACAAGGCAATTTCCTCATCCTGGTTCCATTCCTCGTCACAGGTGTAGAAGGATGCCATTTCATTCCCTAAAAACCCAAAAGATTGGGTAATAGCGTCATGAAATTCCTCCAAGGTGGTAGATGCCTCTACTTCCAAGTCTCTAAAGATATCCTTATCCGCATCTAGAATGATCCTTATTTTATATATCATTTCGTCCTTTTTTTGTGGAGGCAAAGTTACGAAGTTTTCCTCGTTTTAAAAGCATTTATGACTTCCAAAGCCAAATAGGATTGAAATCCAAAAAGGAGGGCGGCCATTACTAAGTGTATAGCTTGGGTAGAGAAGGGGAAATCCCAAAAATACATGGCCAGACCGCTGATCACTTCAATCAGCAACATTAACAATACCCAGTAAATTTTGGAGTATCCCAAATTAAATTTCGTAATTCTATACGCGAGGTACAGGTTTAGCAGTACCACGAGGATCGAGAAGGATCGGTGAATATAGAAAAATAGATCGGGAGATTGCAGCCACAATTCCGGTGCATTGTCTCCGTACATCATAATCTGTTCATCAACAAACTGTCTTACCTGTGTTCCAAATACTACCTGTAGAAGGGTAGCGATTAGGGTAATTAAAATCAGGTTTTTGGCCATTTTGTCTGCCTTATGGGTCTGGTCCCTTTCACTGGCCGTATGTATTATGTAGAGTATTGCCGCTACTATTACCAATGCCATTACCATGTGGATGGTGATTTTTGCTGGGGCCAGTACAGAGTATACTACTGTAGCGCCCAACCAAGCTTGAAAGCCCATCCCAAAGACTACCGCCCATGAGAGAATGGTGATCTTTTTGTTTCGTTTCCAATAGCCAAAGGAGGCTATTCCCATAACCAAGGTTCCCAGTCCTGCTAAGGCCCCAAAGAGCCTATTGATAAATTCTACCCAGGTATGAGTTGGATTAAATACGGCATAATCGTGTTTTGTGTAAAGGGACCAATTTTCTGCGTCAAATGTGTCCGAAGTAGTAAAGTCGGACTTGGCCACCTGAAGGGTTTCATCCACAATAATGACCTGCCCTTTTTTAAACTCCCGTTGCGGCTGCCATTCCAGTTCCGATTGTTCCGTAGGAGGAATATAATATCCAAAACATTTAGGCCAATCCGGACAGCCCATACCACTTCCCGTCATTCTTACTACAGCCCCAGCTATAATAACGAGATAGACCAACACTAAAGCGATCTTGGCAATTTTTATAAAGTTATTTTGCATTTGAAAGATTGAAAATGTTTCTCAAATTTACGGTTCTTATATGGATGCCTTATTTTTTATCCTATAAAAGTTAAGGCAGTCTACAATGCTATAATTGTTTACTTGGCAACCAGTCCCATTTCCTTTCCCTTTTTTAGCATTAGGGCATAGGCATCGTCATAATTGTTGGGGATTTCCCCTTCCAAGATGGCTTCTTTAATCACTTCTTTTATGATTCCTATTTCCCTGGAGGGTTTTAGGTTAAAAGTGGCCATGATTTCTTCCCCGCTGATAGGGGGCTGAAAGTTTCTAACATGATCACGGGCCTCTACCTCTACAATTTTCTGACGGACAATTTTAAAATTGTTCTTGTATTTCCGTTGTTTCTTGGGATTTTTGGTAGTAATATCCGCTTCGCACAAGGTCATTAGGTCCTCTACGTATTCCCCGGCATCAAAAATTAGTCGCCTTACAGCGGAGTCGGTTACAAAGTCCTCGGAAAGTACAATGGGCCTAGAGCTCATAAGTACCATTTTTTGAACGAATTTCATTTTATCGTTCAAGGGCATTCTAAGGCGTTTAAAGATTTTGTAGACCATTTTGGCGCCTACAAATTCGTGGGCGTGAAAGGTCCACCCGGCTTTTTTATCGAATCTTTTGGTGGGTGCCTTACCAATATCGTGCAATAGGGCGGCCCAACGCAACCAAAGATTATCCGTGTTCTCCGCTATATTGTCTACCACTTCCAAGGTATGCCAAAAGTTGTCCTTATGGCGTTGACCCTCTACTTCTTCTATGCCTTCCAAAGCCAACAGTTCTGGAAGGATGTATTTAAGGAGCCCCGTTTTGTGAAGGAGCGTAAATCCGATAGAAGGTTTTTCACTGGCTAAAATCTTATTCAGCTCATCCACAATCCGCTCCTTGGATATAATCTTTATACGATCCTTGTTATTGGTAATGGCATCCAATGATTCTGGATGGATAGTGAAATTTAATTGGGTAGCAAATCTAATGGCCCGCATCATCCGTAAGGGATCGTCCGAGTAGGTGATACTGGGATCCAAGGGGGTTCTGATTAGTTTTCTTTTCAAATCCCCTATCCCGTCAAAGGGGTCCAATAGCTGCCCATAGTCGTGGGGGTTTAGGCTAATTGCCAATGCATTGATAGTGAAATCCCGTCGTTTTTGATCGTCTTCCAAGCTACCGTCCTCTACTACTGGTTTTCTGCTATCCCGGTGATAACTTTCCTTTCTGGCCCCAACAAATTCGATCTCAATATCCTTGTATTTGATCATCGCCGTGCCAAAATTCTTGAATACGGAAACGTCCGTACTTCCCTGCAATTGGGACGCTACCTGCTTCGCTAGGGTTATCCCGCTCCCAATAGCAACGATATCGATGTCCTTAGGTGTTCCTCTATTTAAAAGGTGGTCCCTAACATATCCCCCAATCACATAGGCGTCCATGGAAAGCTCCTTGGCTACATTGGAAATGGTGGTGAAAATAGGATTGTCTATGGCCGCTTCTAGGTTTGTCTTCGTCATTATTCTCTGATCACTTTAACCGTACCATCATTTCCTAGGAGGATAATGGAGGATGGGGTAGTCTTATTTATATCGCGCTCCAAATTTACTATATAGTCCACACCTTTTAAAATCTCCTCCGAGATTTCTGCGAAGCAAGTGGGACTAGCTTCCCCAGAAATATTGGCAGAGGTAGAAACAATGGGTTTTTTAAATCTCTTGATGAGGTTTTGGCAAAAATTATCCGTGGCTACCCGAACCCCCAGGGTGTTATCTCCCGCAATTAAATTCTTGGCAACTCCCTTGGGCGCCTCATAAACAATGGTCGTTGGCTTAGTAGCCAGGTCCATAAGGTCGTAGGCCAGATCGGGTACCTTGGTGATGTGTTGTTCCAGCATAAAATCGTTCGCCACCAAACAGATCATACTTTTGGTGTTCACCCTTTTTTTAAGGGCGTATACTTTGGCAACCGCCGCTTCATTGGTAGCGTCACAACCAATGCCCCAAATAGTGTCGGTGGGGTAAATAATTAATCCGCCCTCGGCTAGGACTTCCAAACAGTTGTTGATCTCGGTTCGCATGTCGTCCTTCATGGTATCAGTTTTTTCTTAATTCTCTTAATTTCTTGTATCTCGCATATACCCCAAGGGCATTTAGGTAGCAGATGATAATTCCTTTTTTACCATCTAAGATCCCTAACCTTAGGAGGTAGTGGTTTAAAAACTTATAGGCGGGGCGGAATATAAAATGATAGAGGTTGGGGTCATAGTCCTTCGCCAACTCCTCTTCGGCTTTCATTTGACCGTACTTGATCATTTTCCCCTTGTAATCCTCGTAATCCTTGTAGGAGTAGTGGATCAATTTATTTTTTAATACTGCCGACTTCCCATCCACCACCAAAGTTTCGTGAACAATTCTGTCTTTGGTGAATTGTACCTTACTCTTCCTAAAAAGTCTATAATTTTTGTCGCTTTGCCAACCGCTAAAACGGAGCACCTTATTTTTAAACATAAAAATCCTGTAAAAATAATAAGCAACTGCGGTGGGATTTTCAGCGTTTACGGTATGTAATATTTCGTTTCGCAATTTATCGGTCACACGTTCGTCTGCATCCAAAAATAGAACCCAATCGTGGGTTGCCTGGTCCATGGCAAAACTTTTTTGATCCGTATAATTTACAAAAGGACGAATAATTAATTTTACCTCTGGATGTTGTTTAATCTTTTCAATGGTGCCGTCCGTACTGTTGGAATCCACCACAATAATTTCGTCTGCAAATTTAAGATTCTCTAAAACGGCATTGATATGGATATCTTCGTTATAGGTAATTAAAACGGCGGAAATTTTATTGGTGATTTTTCCGTTGAAAATATTCTGTACGGGTTTTCCAAATTTTGAATTGATTTTGAGTCGCCTTAGGGTGGAGAGTTTTCGCTTGTCTGGAACACCGTTGGTTTCCATATATTTGGTGACGGCATTTATCATGCGCTGTGCAGATTTCCCGTCTTGATAGGGGTGAAACTGCTCAGTGATATGAGCCCTTTCAGCTGCAAAAGGATCCTTTTCTATATTTACGTTAACCCTCTCAGTGAGTCCGGTGTAAGTGCTAGCGTTATCCCATGCAATATTCTTGGAAATATTTTTAAATGTAATTACCGGTTTATTGAGGAGGATAAATTCATAGATAACCGATGAGGTGTCACTGATAAGCAGATCGGCTTGTAGAAGAAGTTTCGTTATGTTTTTATCTGATTTAAAAACAATATTGGGAATTTCTTCGGCTAATTTCTTGTAGTGCGCTATCCATTTCGGGTCCATAAGATCATGAAACTTTAAGTAGATCAGATAGCCAGTGCTTACCGCCAATTTTTTTATTTCTTCTACTAAAAATGGAGCAGAGGTTAAACTAGGGGAAAAGGTAGGTGCGTAAAGAATTATTTTGTCCGTTTGGTGCTGCTGTAGTGCCTCGTGTTTTTTGAGATCGTATTTTGTCCTTTCCGTACTATAGACATCTAATTTGGGCCACCCTGTTTCTATGACCTCAAAATCCTGATGTTTTCTTTTTAATTCATTAAATTTCTTCGTGAAATAAGGGCCTTGGGTTAGGTAAAGGTCAAAGTAATGTCGGATTCTAAAATGCCCTTTTTTTTCGCCGGCTAAACCGTGAAATACCTGTACTTTTAAACCTCTTAGATAATAGGGAACCTCGTTTCCCGGAACAAATATTACGTCGCTTTCAAATCGTTGAAGATCTAATATGCTTAAGGTGTAAGGGTCCTTTTTAAAAGGGAAATTGTCTAGTAGCTTATCCGAGATGTACCATACGAAAGTATGCCTCTGTTCTTTTAGAAGATCGCGAATTGGTCTTAATATTCCAAAAGCATAAGCGTTTTGACAAAATAGGATTACCCTCATTTAGTAAATAGGTTATTGGCGTTGTCCAAATCCTCCTGAAAATCTACTTCCATACAGTCGTATTTAGAGATGTCCACAGCTTCTATTTCAAGTCCGTCATTGGCAATGGCAATTTCAAGTCCACGTTCAAAATAATCGTTATCATCACACTGTTCCAACGCCTGAATAAATTGCTTAATGTCATTTTTGGATATATAGTTTATACCAACGGCTTCACCCAACCCATTTTCTACGGTTTTGGATAACAGGTCTATATATTTATCATTAAGGGTGTATTTTACCTCTTCTTCACCAACTTTATCCGTGTTAACCGCTACAAAGGATTGATCTTTAGAGATGTATGGTTCTAGGAGGGAAAGTACTTTTACATCAAATACCACATCGCCATTTAGCCAAAGTACAGAGGTATTCCTATTCTTTTTTAAGGCTTTTAAAAGACTTTTAGAGGTGTTGGTTTGATCAAAAAATGGATTGTAGACAAAGGTCAGATCTGGAAATCTCTCCATGATCAGATTTTTTTTAAAGCCTACTACCACAGATATATCCTCTGCGTTGAAGACTTGGTCTAGGTTGGAAACCTGCATTTCCATGATGCTTTTGCCGTTATTTAAAGGGGTAAGCGGCTTTGGGAAGGGATTTCCTAATCTTGAACCAATTCCTGCGGCAAGGATAACAATTTTCATTTGGATGTTTATAAGGGGCTAAACCGGTTGTATAGCCAAAGTTTTAGATTTAACAGCATCAACCTCTATCGAGGTCGTAATTTTCGTGGCCAAAGTTAATTTTAATTAGTCGATTTATGAAATCCTTAAGCATTTAACCTTCTCAAAAGGTGGCTTTCTACACGGTTAAATTTAACGGTTTGTAGTGATAGGTGTGGGTGAATTGGCCTTTATAGTTCCTTTTTCGTTGGATATGCTGGCACTAAAATATGTATTACATGCATCAATATACAAAAAGCATTCATCGTTATACAGGGTCCTATAAAATGGATTATTATAATCCAGAGATTTCAAAGTAGGGTGGAAGAAGGGAGCTGGTTGTTGGGGATGTTCTTCTTAATTTGCTCGCACAGTATAGGGTTAAGAGTGCTATTGCGTACTAAAGATTTAGGCTTTACGGAAGCTGTGGAACGGCAATGTCTAGCCATTGTGAATGCGCTTGGATTATCCTTCTAATAAAGTAGCCCTTTGTGGGGCTTATAAAGGGTGCCGAAAACGGCTACCTAAAGGATGGGGAATACACATGTTGTCGTTTTTTCCATAGGCGTTTTAGCTCCATATACCTTTCCCCTTCCCCAAGGGCGTTCAAATAACATACGATGATCCCCTTTTTGCCGTCAAGAACACCCAATCTAATAATATAGTTATAGGAAAATTTCCACAAAGGCTTTACAATTAAGGAGAAATAGTTGAATGTTTTCTTTTGCTGAAAGGCTTCTTTGGCTTTTAATCGGCCATATTTCATCATTTTATTTTTGTAGTCAGTATAGGTCTTATAGCAGTAATGCATAAGAGGTTTATGTAATACACCTGAAGACCCGTTAACAATAAGCGTTTCGTGTACTATTTTTTTATCGCAAAATCGGACTTTACTTTTCCTGAATAGTCTATAGTTTTTATCGGTTTGCCAGCCGCTGAAATACAAACGTCGGTTTTGAAACATAAATTTTCTATAACACCAATAGGCACTGTGCTTGGAATCTCTTGTCGCCGTAATTTTTAGCTCCTCCCTTAATGGCTCCGTTATTACTTCATCGGCATCCAGAAATAGAACCCAGTCGTTGCTTGCTTGTTTTAAAGCAAAGGATTTTTGATCCGTGTAGTTCACAAAGGGCTTTTGTAGAACCTTTACCTTAGGGTGATTTAGGAGAAACTGGTAGGTGCCATCAGTGCTGTAAGAATCTACAACGATAATTTCATCGGCAAAGGAAACGGATTCCAGACATTTTTCTATGTATCCCATTTCGTTATATGTGATGATTAAGGCCGAAATTCTTTCCGTGTTGTGTATCATGACATTAAATAAGGTGTTTCTGATTAGATAGGGTAGCGGGAAATAGTTGCGTAAACTATTGGAGTTTAATTTCCAGCTTTACTTTAAAAACATAACATTCAATGAAAATGTGGCGGGTAGTATTTTGATGTTTTATATGATGATAGCAACCATTTATTCCTCCTACGAATATTGAGGAAGCAAAGGCCACCTTACAGGTCAAGGGGGATCAGGGAAAGAAGTTTTGCTGGATGGTTCCAACTATTAGGTGCTATGCTACCCTTGAAAGAATTATTTTAAGAAAGGGTTTATAGAAAAAGGAAAGTTATGAAAGGGGGCTGTATCAGGGTTCGAAAAGCGAATCTAGAGGTCGCTTATTCCGTGGGGAGTAACATATTGGTAATGGGAGGCGAACTTTGAGTGATTCGCGCTGTTTGTTGCCTTAGGGTTCGTATCAACAAAATGTAATACTATTTCTGTATTCGCTATTAAGGAATATATCGGAATCACTGTTTAAGTAATTGTTAGGGACGGCATGGGGTACTTGTAGATTCAACTATAACCGATTGAAGGGGATGTTCCTCTTAAATTGCTTGCACTATAAGTGCTAGAAAGAACATCCCCGATCAATTTTATCTGTACAACCGGTATAGGATTAATGCTTAGATCGCATTATACGGCAACATCGTATTCGCGCAAGGCGTCATTTAAGGATGTTTTCTTATCGGTACTTTCTTTTCGGGTCCCGATGATTAATGCGCAAGGAACCTGGAAATCGCCCGCGGGGAATGATTTTGTGTAGCTTCCAGGAATTACTACGGATCGTGCAGGTACCAAGCCTTTACGCTCTACGGGAGTATCTCCGGTAACATCAATAATTTTTGTAGAGGCAGTTAGTACCACATTGGCTCCTAATACCGCTTCTTTCTCAACACGTACCCCTTCTACAACAATACATCTAGATCCTATAAAGGCGTTGTCCTCGATAATTACGGGAGCAGCTTGTAGCGGCTCCAATACGCCACCAATACCAACACCACCACTAAGGTGAACATTTTTTCCAATTTGTGCACAACTCCCTACTGTAGCCCAAGTATCTACCATAGTGCCTTCGTCTACGTAAGCACCAATATTAACATAACTCGGCATAAGGATGGTGCCAGAAGAAATGTATGCACCATGTCTGGCCACCGCATTTGGCACTACTCGAATCCCTTTTTCTGCATAGCCTCTCTTTAAAGGCATTTTATCGTGGTATTCAAAGATACCCGCTTCCAAAGTTTCCATCTTCTGGATGGGGAAATAAAGAACTACGCCTTTTTTTACCCATTCGTTAATTTGCCACCCATCCTCGGTAGGGGATGCACATCGCAATTCACCTTTATCCAATAGATCTATAACGCGCCTAATGGCATCTTGCGTAGCGGTCTCTTTTAAAAGCTCTCTATTCTCCCATGCATTCTCTATGGTCTGTCTTAATTCTGTCATAGTCGTAATTTCAAATTTAGACAAAGATAGGGGCAACTTTGTAATTAACCTTTTGTTTTTACACTTATAACAATTTATGGTTTATTTTTGCGAAAAAAATAGTTTGGGAAGAATTGTAGCCTTGGATTATGGAAAAGTACGGACGGGTATTGCGGTGACCGATGAGTTGCAACTCATTGCATCGGGATTAACGACCGTTCCCACTAAAGAACTTTTAAATTTTCTGAGGACGTACGTAGAACAGGAGAATGTGGCGGTATTTGTAGTTGGGGAACCAAAGCAAATGAATAACCAGCCCTCCGAATCTGAAGCGTTGATTCAACCTTTCCTGCGAACTCTGCAAGGGGTATTCCCTAAAATTCCAGTAGAGCGGCAAGACGAACGTTTTACTTCTAAGATGGCCGTACAGACTATGATCGATAGCGGAATTGGGAAGCAAAAGAGAAAAAATAAGGCCTTGGTCGATGAAATTAGTGCAACCCTCATCCTTCAAGCATATTTAAATAGAAAATAGTAGCATGATATTACCAATAGTAGCCTACGGAGATCCCGTTTTAAGAAAAGTAGCAGCAGATATTGATCAAGATTATCCTAAATTGGAGGAATTGCTTTCCAATATGTGGGACACCATGTACAACGCTTATGGTGTTGGTTTGGCAGCACCTCAAATAGGGCTTCCAATTCGGGTTTTTATAATAGATACGACCCCTTTTTCCGAGGATGAAGATCTTTCCGAAGAAGAGCAAAAAGCATTGAATGGCTTTAAAAAGGTGTTTATCAATGCGCATATTGTGGAAGAGACCGGTGAGGAATGGAACTTTAACGAAGGATGTCTGAGTATTCCGGAAATACGGGAGGATGTCTCTAGAAAGGATACCGTAACCATCTCTTATCTGGATGCTGATTTTAAAGAGCATACGGAAACTTATGATGGATTGCTAGCCCGTGTTATTCAGCATGAGTACGATCATATTGAAGGGGTGCTGTTCACGGATAAACTATCTACCTTAAAAAAGAGGCTTTTAAAAGGTAAGTTGTCCAATATTTCCAAAGGGAAGGTGAAAGTAGATTACCGTATGCGATTCCCACAGCAAAAAAAAGCACGTTAAAACAATTTCTTATATAAACAAAAAGTGTAATATTTGCGCTTGAAATTTAAGATGTCAGATGAGTTTAAATAAAATATTATCCATTTCAGGAAAACCCGGACTTTATAAATTGTTGACACAGACTCGTTCTGGTTTTGTGGCAGAATCTTTATTGGACGGTAAGAAAGTGACCGTTAGTTTTAAGAACAACGTCAGTGTCCTTTCCGAAATCGCTATCTACACCCTAGAGGAAGAAGTTCCCTTAAAAGATGTATTTGAAAAGATCAAGGAAAAGGAAAACGGTGGCAAAACATCGGTTAGCCATAAGGACGCTAAAATTAAATTGGAGGAGTATCTTTTTGAGGTCTTGCCTAACTACGATGAAGATCGGGTTTATGCCAGCGATATCAAAAAAATTATCCAATGGTATAACTTGTTGCACGAGCACGGAATAACTGAGTTCGACAGTTCGGAAGAGGAAGAAGAAATTGCTTCCGAGGAAAATGAATAAATTGGATTGATTTCCACTACGATAAGTAAAAAAGCCTTCGGAATTCCGAAGGCTTTTTTACTATTATATGTTTAATCAAGATCTTTCATGCAACAGCTTCCTTTTGGGAAGCTGTTGTTTTTAAAAGTGTAATTCGCACAAGGCTTAGTTGGAATCCTTGCTTTTTTTCCAATCTATTAATTTGGAGGGGTAATACTTTACGTTCATCCGATCTAGGTAAGGCGTCTGATTGGCCAATCGCTGTTTATAGTCCTCCCAATCTCTATTTTCTTCAGTACTCCACCCTAGTTCGGCGTGGCCTATTACTCTGGGAAAGGCTAAATACTCCAATTCTTCCATATTGGTAATGGTCTCTGACCATAGTGGCGCTTCTATTCCTAAAATATTCTCTTTGCTAACGCCCTCAATATATCGTTCTGGAGTCCAGATATAAGCGGTGTCTACAGGAATATACCCCGCCCAGTGCAATCCGTACTTGGAAAGCGAGTCGTACTTCATATCAAGATATGCTTTCTTACCCGGGGAGAGGATTACTTTTAATCCTTTTTCAACCGCAAGCTTCGCATTGTCCTTATTGCTCCAGAATTGGGCTATAGCGGTGGTATCAATATCCGCATGGGCAATCTCATCCCAACCGATCATACGTTTGTTGTGTTTTTTAACAATTTTATCTACCCTAGATATAAAATAGTTGAAGTCTTCTTTCTTGGTAACCAGACTTTCATCTCCTCCCGCGTGGAAGTAGGGGCCCGGGGTCATTTCCGAAATTTCCCTAACTACATCATCTATAAAGTCGTATACAGAGTCTTTTCTGGTGTCAAAGGTGCTAAAGCCTACTTCGATGCCCGTATAGGGAGTTACTTCCTTTCCATTTCCGTTTAGGAAGGGGTAGGCCAAGGATGCCGCGTTGGTGTGTCCGGGCATGTCCACCTCAGGGATGATGGTGATGTGCTGTTTTGCGGCATAAGCCACCAAGTCTTTATATTCTTCTTGGGTATAGAATCCTCCAGGACCACCACCTACCTCGGTGCTTCCACCAATTTCGGTAAGCTTGGGCCACGATTTTATCTCAATTCGCCATCCTTGATCGTCCGTAAGATGCAAGTGTAGTGCATTGATCTTGTAATAGGCCAAAAGGTCTATATATTTTTTTACGTCTTCCACGCTAAAGAAATGCCGTGCTACATCTAACATAGCACCCCTATATTCAAAATTGGGGTAGTCAGTTATTTTTCCGGAGGGAATTAACCACAATTTATTCTTGGACAGGGTGTCATTGCTGGTCTCTGGGATCAGTTGTCTTAGGGTCTGTACGCCTCTAAAAGCTCCTTCTGCGGTGTTTGCGCTAATAACAACGGAGTCTTGAGAGATATTTAATTCGTAGGCCTCTTTGTTGGGAAGCTTGCTGTCATTTAGTTTTTGGATTAAAATGTTCCGGTTTGAGTTGGAAGTTCCATTTACCGAAAGGTCTAAGTTGGTTTGCCATTTTATTTTTTCGGCAAGGTATTGGCCCAATTCCGAAAAACCGGTTGTAGTGTAGATTCCAGTGTTTTGGTCCAAACCAAACGCGCTATGGGTGGCCTTAATTTGTAGCGGTTTGGGAATTAGATTTTCCTGGGCCAAATTGGTTTCTGGATAATGCTCAATGTCATTTTGGCCTTGCTTGCATGCTGTAAGGACTAGCAAGGAGCAGAGGAGTAAAAGAGGTTTCAATAATAGTGTTCTTCTCATAATAAGCAATTTCAAAAATTAATGTCATTTAGTGATAAAGTCGCGGTCGTCTTTCATAAACGGGGCAATTACGGAATACCAGAGGTTATACCCCTTTTCATTTAGATGCAGTCCGTCCTCAATAAAAATATCTTGTTTCAGTTGCCTACCGTCTAGCATGGCAGTCCACACATCGGCATATTGTACTCCGGTTTCCTTGTGAGCCAATTTTTGGAGACGGCGGTTCAATCTTTTATATTTTCTCTTATAGTGCCAACGGGAGATACTGGGTTTTGCGGCAATTAAGATCAGTTGTGCATGTGGGTTTTCCCTTTTAATATGAGAGATTATTTGTTGGGTGGTCGCTACGATATTTTTAATTTTTTTGCCCGAAACAATATCGTTGTCCCCTTCATATATAAAGACCTTCTTAGGATTAAATCGCAGGATGAGCTCTTGTCTATGGTGTAATAAATCAGTCGCCTGGGATCCTCCGAATCCCGTATTCACAATTTGTTGACCCGGAAACAGGTCGTTCAAGTTTTTCCACATGCGAACGCTAGAGCTTCCAGTAAAAACAATGGTTTCCTGGTTGCTATCCCAAATAGTATCGTATTTCGCCTTAAGGGCTTGTACCTCTTGGGCGAATGGGATGTTATCCTGCCCCAGTACAAGGAGGGGGAATATTAATAGGAGGTAAAATATTGGTTTCAATTGGATGAGAATTAATAAACAAATTTAAATGATTTTAGTAATAGACCAATAAATTTCGACCGAGAACGCCTAGGCTAAGATGTGGGTATTGAATCGTGGTCCTTTAAAGAAAATCCGACCATAGTTGAATGGGGTAAAGGTTGTTAAGGATTGGAGTAAAGCAATTAGGGGGCTGCCTTGTTATGCCTTCCCCTGTACCTGCTGTGCCTGAATTCTTTAATCGCCTGCGACCTTTAGGGGTCATTCGTTGGTTCTGATTTTCCTACCAAATTAGATACACTGGCCATCAATAAATTAAGTTACTCCTGTATAATGGCCTGATAGACCAGCTGTCGCATTTTTTCACCATAATAATTATTGTAGGGCTGTAATTGGGTCATTAAGATAACTACCATCTCTTCTTTGGGGTCAATAAAAAAATAGGTGCTATAGGCGCCGCTCCAATAATACTGCCCTACAGACCCCAAGCTTTTACTCTCCGCTAAATTGGTGGTAACCCCAAAACCAAGTCCAAAACCCTGTCCTGGAGCTTCATATAAGTCGCCAACATGATTCATGGTCATGATCTCCACAGTTTTTGGGCTTAGAAAATGTCTGCCCTTATAGGTTCCTTGGTTGAGTAACATTTGGCAGAATTTCATATAATCTGCAGCAGTGGAGAAAAGGCCGTGTGTGCCTCCATAGATGGTATTGCCTTCAATGGGTAATTGGTTGGGAGAATTTATAAGAGTCCCATCTTTGTCAATCTGATGTACCGGCACCCATCTATTGCTTTTATCTTTAGGAATGTTATATCCAGTGTCTTTCATGCCTAAGGGGGTGAAAAGACGATTTTTTAGGAATTCTGAAACATTTAATCCGCTAAAGTGTTCTATAAGCAAGGCTAATACATCTGGCGAGGCACTGTAGTACCATTGTTCTCCAGGTTGCCCTACCAAGGGTAGACTGGCCAGGGTGTTTACCCTGCTTTCTATGTTGTTATGTGGTTCTGAATATAACGCTTTTGCATAGTCATTGTCTAATTTTGTTCCCCCCAATCCATGTGAAAAACCTGCTGTATGGGTCAATAGGTGGTTAATGGTAATTTCCTTATTGGCCGGAACGGTTTCCCCTTGGGCACCCTGATCTACGTTTTTAGCCACGCGGACATTTTTAAATTGAGGTAGGTACTTGGAAACTGGATCGGTCAATGAAAAATGCCCTTCCTCATATAACATCATAAATGCAGCGGTTACAATGGGCTTGGTCATGGACATGATGTGGAAGAGTTGATCTTGTTCCATGGGTTTCTTTTCATTCTTGCTGCTATATCCATAGGCGGACTTATGGACAACCTCTCCTTTTCTCATGATATAAGAAACTGCCCCTGGAATTCTTCCATCCGCTATCTCCTTTTGTAGAAATTGATCATACCTCGCTAATCGATCCTTATCAACACCCGCTACAACGGAACTGGGAGTTAGCTGTATATCGGCTTGTCCATAGGTTAAACTACCAAAAAGCAATAGGAAACTTAGGAGAGTAAATAGGCGGGTGGTGATTTTCATAGTTGTGGATGTTAGGTGTTTTAAAGATAAGGCTAAATATTTTAACCCATAATTGCAGGTTCATTATTTTGGTGGGGCCTAGTAAACTACCTAAAACGAACTATCCTAAAATCACTCCCTAAAAATGGGCACTAGGTTGTGCTACCGAACGCCCTTTACATTCATCTCCAAGGTGTATACCGAGTTCATCGCCGTTATAAATAAGGTTTTTTGGTCCTTTCCGCCAAAAGTGACATTGGCCGTCCAACCCTGATCGATGGGGATATGCAGTATCTTTTCTCCCTTTTTGTTGAAAACGGTTACCCCATTTCCGGTAAGGTATACATTGCCTTGTTCGTCCAAGGTCATACCGTCCGAGCCCATATTGGTGAACAAAGTTTTATTGCCTAGGCTTCCATCAGAATTTATGGAATAGGAATAGGTTTTCTTATCCCCAATATCGGCTACATAGAGAAGCTTGCCATCGGCACTTCCAATAATTCCGTTGGGCTGCACCAAGTCATTGGCAACCACGGAAACCTCCTTTTTATCAGGAGATAAATAATAGACCTGCTGTTTCTCTAATTCCATTGCCGTTCTTGTCCAGTAATCGCGTTGATAATAGGGATCCGTAAAATAGATGCCTCCTTTTTGGTCTACCCAAAGATCATTGGGGCCATTTAGCTTTTTTCCCTCAAAATCGCCTATCAATACTTCTATGTTTTTATTAGGGTCTATGGCCCATAATTGATTTTTTTCATCGGCACAGGCTAGGAGATTGCCCTCGTTATCAAAGTAAAGACCGTTAGATCTTCCCGAAGGCTCCAGATAGACGGAAACCCTATTCTCCGCGGCAGACCATTTTAGAATTCGATCGTTGGGCTGATCGGTAAAGTACACATCCCCGTTGGGAGCCATTGCTGGGCCTTCCGTAAATGTAAAGGAGTCGGCCACCACTTCAAGTTCGGCATCCTTAGCTATTAGGGAGGTTTGCTGTGCGCTACAGGAAAAATTAGTAATTACTAAGAAACCGAAAAGGAACTTCAAAAATAGAGTGCGTATTGTTGTCATAGGAAGAATGAAAATAATAGTAAGGAATAATCAGGTTGTTGTTATGTTCCAATGGATGCCATAAAGAGGCTAGGTTCATCAGAAACTATGTATTGGCATATCGTTTATAGTTAAAGGACTAAAGTTAGCCAAAAAACTCGGGATAGGGGAAGTCACAAACCGGGCGGAGTTTGTATTTTTGTGCAAAACCTATTTTATATGAATTCCAGGGAATCCCAATTACAGGCCTTTGATCGATTGTTGACCATTATGGACGAGTTGCGTTCACAATGCCCATGGGATAAAAAGCAGACCATGCAAAGCCTTAGGCATCTCACCATAGAGGAAACCTACGAATTGGGCGATGCTATCTTGGACAATGACCTAGAGGAGGTGAAAAAAGAATTGGGCGATGTACTGTTGCATATTGTTTTCTATGCTAAGATTGGTAGCGAGACCCAAGATTTTGATATTGCTGACGTAGCCAATGATATTTGTGATAAATTGATTACAAGACACCCACACATCTATGGGGATGTAGAGGTGGCCGATGAGGAAGAGGTGAAACGGAACTGGGAGCGTATAAAATTAAAGGAAGGGAAGAAAAGTGTGTTGGAAGGAGTGCCTAGGGGGTTACCGGCCCTAGTGAAGGCCAACCGTATACAGGATAAAGTAGCCGGCGTTGGTTTCGATTGGGAAAAACCGGAACAAGTGTGGGAGAAGGTAAAGGAGGAGTTAAAAGAATTTGAATCCGAAGTGGTCAAGAATGATGCAGATGCCATGGAAGCCGAATTTGGGGATGTACTTTTCTCTTTGGTAAACTATGCCCGATTTTTAAAAATAAACCCGGAAAATGCACTGGAAAGGACTAATAAAAAGTTTATAAAACGATTTCAGTACCTAGAAGATAAGGCCAAGGAACAAGGGAAATCCTTGAAGGATATGACCCTGAATGAAATGGATGTTTTTTGGGAAGAAGCCAAAACGGTCTAATGATTCCATCATAAGCCCAGCTTCTTAAATTATATTGACTCCATTACTAGCTAGGAACCCAATAGGGCTGTATAAAATTACTAAGGGGTGCAAACGTATTATTGATATTGCGAAGTACTGGAAAAAAGAAGCGGATGCCTTATCTTTATCGCCTTTAAGAAAACACGGTTTGTTACAAAAATATACAAAAGAATTTCGGTACAACCTCACCTTGTCCTTTCCTGTAATCTTGGGAATGTTGGGGCATACTTTTGTCCAATTTGCCGATAATATTATGGTGGGACAATTGGGGACGGCAGAACTTGCTGCAGTTTCCTTGGGCAATAGTTTTGTTTTTATTGCCATGTCTTTTGGGATTGGATTCTCCACCGCCATTACTCCTTTGGTGGCAGAGGCCGATGGAGCAAAAAATATAGGTGATGGAAAAAGCGCCTTAAAACATGGCCTGGTGTTATGTACCCTAATAGGGCTGTTTTTGTTTGGGGTTATTCTGATGGGGAAACCACTCATGTATATGATGAAACAGCCAGACGAGGTGGTAGCATTGGCTATGCCTTATCTAGATTTGGTAGCATTCTCTTTAATTCCCTTAATTATTTTTCAGGCCCTTAAACAGTTCTCCGAAGGCTTGTCCCAAACTACCTATCCCATGTACGCCACTGTAATTGCCAATGTGGTGAATATAACACTTAACTACCTCTTGATATTTGGGTCTTTGGGTTTTCCAAAATTGGGGATTGTAGGTGCGGCCGTGGGTACCCTAATCTCCAGAGTGGTTATGGTAATCTTCCTATGGCAGCTAATTAAAAGGAAAAAGAAATTTAAGGCCTACGTAACAGGTATCAATTTTAGGAAGATTGAGCGAAAAGTCATGAGAAAGATCGTCGATTTAGGTTTTCCTTCGGCACTACAAATGTTTTTTGAGGTGGCTATTTTTACCGCTGCAGTTTGGTTAAGTGGAGTCTTGGGTAAAAACGCACAAGCTGCCAACCAAATTGCGCTTAACTTAAGCAGTATGACCTTTATGGTGGGAATGGGACTTGGTGTAGCTGCTATGGTACGCGTAGGAAATCAAAAGGGGATTGGATCTTTTAAGGATTTAAGACGCATTGCCCTATCTATATTTTTGCTCACCTTTTTGTTGGAGGTAGTCTTCGCTATTTCATTTATCGTTTTAAAAGATTGGCTGCCTACGATTTATTTGGATTTGGGGGATATGGAGAATTTAATGGATAATACGGAAGTTGTTATTCTGGCTGCTCAACTCCTCTTTGTAGCTGCATTTTTTCAAATTTCGGATGGGGTGCAAGTCGTTGTTTTAGGGGCCTTGCGAGGATTGCAAGATGTTAAAGTACCTACAATGATTACTTTTGTGGCTTATTGGTTAATTGGTTTCCCCATAAGTTTTTACCTGGGCATTTATACCTCCTATGGGAGTATGGGAATATGGATAGGGTTGTTGGCCGGACTCACCGCATCGGCTATAATGTTGTACATTCGATTTAATTATTTGACCCAAAAATTGATTCGGACCCAGGATGTTTCGGTCCTAGATAACGGATAAAAAAACAAGAGTCCCTCTAGGTTCGTGGAGGGAATAATAAATTATAAATTAAAACTGCTTATGGAATTTCCAAAATTTTTACTAGGTGATAATACCGATTATCCCACTGCTATATTTATAGTACATACAGAATACCCTCGATTCATCATCAACCTAGAAAATGATGAGGTGGAGTGGTTAGAAGATTTTGATAGGGAAGACGAAAAGGAGTTGGAAGAGGAGGCTGGCAAACTCATTGAAGCTGCTACTGCATTTTACGATAGGGAAATTTCTAGATACGAAGAATAGATAGGATGTTGGAAGAATTAGTGCGGTTAGACAAGGAGTTATTTCTGTTCCTTAATCATTTAGGGAACCCTTCTTGGGACGGATTTTGGCTATTTATTACCGATAAGTGGAGTGCAATACCTCTCTATTTGTTGTTGGCAATTATTACTTACAGGGTATTTGGGCTAAAACAATTACTTCTGGTATTGGGTAGTATGGCATTATTAATACTGGCTACGGATCAATTGGCCAATTTTTTTAAGTACGGGGTTCAGCGATTTCGTCCTTGTTATGATTTGGAAATTGGAGAATCTGTACGTCTGGTAAAAGCTTCTTGCGGAGGGAAATTTGGATATTTTTCTGCGCACGCCGGAAACTCCTTTGCGGTAGCCACTTTCTTCACCTTATTATTGGGTGCCAAGTTGCGGGCATTGGGAGTCTTTTTAGTAGTGTGGGCCATGGTTGTGGCTTATAGTAGGATCTATATAGGGGTCCATTTCCCATTAGATATCCTTACGGGAGCGCTAGTGGGTTCTGGTATGGCCAGTATTTTCTATCAGCTGTTTATAAGGGTAAGGGACCGCTATAATATTTAAACAGGGCTCGCAAGTTTTCTTAATTGCGAGCCCTGTTTAAGGGTTATAAGCTGTGTGTTAATTGCAGCAGTTATCTTAAAGGAGAGACTAGGTATCGATCTCCGTTTCCTTCTTTTGAAATATCCACGCGTTTAGAGGGCCAAGGAAGATAGCAAAGAATACTAGGCCAAAGGCAAATTCATATACTTCCCAAGTGCGGTCTGCGGAGTTTAAGGCAACAAAGGCAGTAGCAACTAAAAAAGCTATGGTATGATGCCATTTTACAATGGGAACCGCAAAACTATCCGCTAAATTCTTAAACCACTTTTGCTTTCTGTAAAGTATAGGGGATACTATAAGGTAGAGGAACATTACCACAAACAACAGTTGGCTAAAAATGAGTTTGTTGATTTTCTTTTCGCCTACCACCAAGTTGTGTAGGTTGGTTTCCCCCTGGGCGTTATTCTTTAAGAAGAACTCACTGGACTCTACTTCAAAAATTCGTTGGCCCCAAGAGATTTCTTCTCCAGCTCCAAAGAAAAAGAGAATTACAAAGAGGATAGTGCCTACCTTCCACAGCGATTTTTTAAATTTCCAGAGAGTAATCAGGTGATACAGGGACAAAACTGATATCCCTAAAAGCATAATGGCGGTGGCCCATTCCACCGGTCCGTCTTCTTGTGCAAAGCGGGTATTAAAGTATTCTTCATCCGTTAGGCCTATTGCCAGCCCTGAAAGAAGGGTAAGAAGTAATACTGCATAGGCTACTTTTTCAAATTTTGACAACTGCTTCATCATTGTTTTTTAACTATATAGAAATTGTTTACCAATCTGTTTTTATGGTTCCTGCTACCTGGAGATGCATTTGTATTTAAATCGTACATTTCTTGGTGGGTAACCGTATATCCGGCACCAAAGATACGTTTAAATTCAGATTCATTTACCTGCGCAACAACTACGCCAAATACCTTTTCTTTGGGAATCGGTTGTTCTGTTGTCATTTTTAAATCGGGCAAACTACTACCGTAGTCCCAGATCATTTCGGGGGATATTTCCCCAAAACTATAAATGGGCATTCCCTTTTCTAACATGCGGTTCTTTAATTGGGATATGGAATGATAGTCCGTATTTTTTTCCATGGCAGCAGCTAATGGCATGGCCAACAGTTTTATCGTGGCAATAAGTCCTATAGACAATAGAAAGCAGGAGAACCACTGCTGTTTTTTAAGATATATCAAAACAAATAGGCCAATTGCCACAAGGGCTAGGGAAGAGGCGATATAATAGCCCCAAAGTCCCGCTAAGTTATTCCCTAAGGCAATGTATGCTACTACAGGGAACGCGAGGCCTATGAGGCCCACGATTCCAAAATGCAGGTAAAGTGGTAGCCGTTCTTTGCTGCCTAAGTCTTTATTTTTGTTCCTAAACAAATAGGAAAGGTAGATTCCAATATTTAGGGCCAAGGGAATTAAAACTGGAACGAGGTAGCGCGACTTCTTTTCGGGAACGATGGATAATAGGAGCACGGAAAAAATGGTCCAGAAAAATGTAAGCTGATAAACCTTTTTGTTTTCAGCCCGTTTTATGAGGTAGGGGTAACATAGACTTACTAGCGCAGGAATGGTCCACAGTCCGCTTTGTACAAAAAAGCTCCAATAGTAATAGAAGGGTCTTACGTTATAACTAGACCAATTGGCGGTTTCTTTTTTGGTGATGGCTAGGAAGGCTTCTGGATCGGCTAGGCGCACATAGATAAACCACCACAATCCCAAGACTAGAGCAATAAGTGTAGTGATAAGTACTGGGTACATCTTTTTGTCGCGTCCAAAACCTTTAAATCCTTGGACCCTCCCATAGGCCAATAAAAATGGCAATAATAATGCGTAAAAAGAAATAGGTCCCTTACTCATTATAGAGAGTCCAATAAATACGCCTGCTAAGGCAGCATTTTTCCATGCGTAGGAAGGTTGGGAAAATAATTGAAAAAGGAAATAAATTCCTACCATCATAAACCCATGGGTGTAAATGTCCCAGGGGGCTTCTAAAGTTATTCCAATGATGTAAAAGGAGGTGAGTAGCACTAAAGCGCTAAGCAGGGCATACAAGGTATTGTCCATTAGCTTAAGGGCCAGCTTATATGTGGAAAAACCTAAAAGAATGGCCATGAGCATGGCCGGGAAGCGAAGCACAGCCACATTATCCAATCCAAAAAGCCATCCGAAAATAGCGGTGAACCAAGTGGGCAAGGGCGGTTTTTCGTACCGGGGAAGTTCATTCATGGTAGTTAATAGCCAATTGCCGTCCAGAACCATTTCCCTAGCCGTTATAAAATTCCTAGCTTCCATTATGGTTACGGGCATTACCCCTAAATGAAAAAGAAAGATGGCCGCTCCGGATACAAGAAGGACCAAAATGGGGTTATTTTTTATCCACTTCATGTTTTTCATTTTTTAGGATAATCAAATTTCTTACATAAACCACCAATCCTAGACTGTGACCCACAAAGAGAACGGGGTCCTTCCTAAATATTGCATAGGTGAGGATTAAAGAGGCTCCTATTAAACTGAGTAACCAAAATCCGAAGGGAAGACTGGAAACCTTCTTTTTTTCCGAATACAACCATTGGTATACAAATCTAAAGGTGAATATTAGTTGTGCTATAGATCCCAAAAGGAGTAACCACAAGGGGATTTTTTCGTTGTTAAAAAAACTGTCTAAGTCGTAGGTACTATTGTTATAGCCATAGACCGTAATAATTATCGGAAAAATGTATAGAAAGATCCGGAGGAACTTTGGCAGTTTACGCCAATCGCCCTGCATTTGCATATTTCGGATATAGACGAAATAGGTAATGGCCTGTCCCAACATGATGGCAAAATCTTCGCGTAGCCATCCGTAAACGAACAGTAAAAACGAGGCCAAAAGACTTAGTTGCCAAAATAGCCTGGGGGTAAGTACCTTTTTGTTTTTTTCTGAGATGATCCATTGGACCAGCATTCTACTGGAAAAAAGAATCTGGGCTAGAAAGCCAATTGCGTATACAATCCAGTCTGCCATTTAGCCTTTTTTCTCTATCTGGTAGTTAATGTATTTTTTCTTCATCCATAAATAGGCAAAGCAATCCATCAAGGGACCAAAAAGTCGGTTCCACAATCCAAATTTAGCCGTCCCGGCCATCCTTGGAAAATGACGAATGGGAATTTGTATGATAGCGCCTTGTTGTAGAAGGATCATGGCAGGTAGAAAACGGTGTAGGCCGTTAAACATGGGTATTCTCTTGGCATAATCCGTTTTTATCACCTTTAAGGGGCAACCGGTATCGTCCATTCCGTCTTTAGTAAAGGCACGCCTAATACCATTTGCAATGAGGGAGGAGGCATTTTTCACCAAGGAATCCTTTCTGTTTTCCCTAACTCCAGTGACCAGGTCGTAAGGGCCTATATGCTGTAAAAGCAAGTTGAAATCTTCCGGGGAAGTTTGTAAGTCCGAATCAATATATCCTAGTAAGGGAGTGTCTACATAATCGAAGCCAGCCTTTATGGCCGCACTTAATCCGCGGTTCTCTGCAAATTTTAAATAATTAAAATCGCTGTTGCGTTGACAGATAGCTTCAATAACTTCCTGACTTCCGTCTTTGGACCCATCGTTAACGAAAAGTATCTTGGCCTTTTTTGTGCAGATGGTTAGGTATTCGGAAAGTTCTTTTTCAACACGTTCCAGATTGTCTTCTTCGTTGTATACTGGTACGATTATCGTGAATTCATAAGTCATTAGTACTGGGCTATGTTCAACTGGGTCCATAATATGGGGTCAAAGATAATAACTTTGGAAAGCTATATACTATGAATCACTTTCCTTCTTTTATTTAAATTCTGAGGAACTATTTTTCCTTGAAGAGGACCATTAGTCTTTCTGCTGCTGCGAAGGGC
This sequence comes from Arenibacter lacus, assembly GCF_008711145.1. Classification (NCBI taxonomy): domain Bacteria; kingdom Pseudomonadati; phylum Bacteroidota; class Flavobacteriia; order Flavobacteriales; family Flavobacteriaceae; genus Arenibacter; species Arenibacter lacus. The sequence continues at coordinate 162,048 of NZ_VVIN01000001.1, read as the reverse complement.
GATAATTTTCCTTGGACTACCTCTTGGGTCATATCTTCTAAGTGAGCCCTTATCTTTTTATCCTGATAAAATTCCTGTTTTAGTAGGTCGTCAATAGTCTGTAATAGCCAGTATTTGTTCTGTTCTTTTCTATTTTCCTGGAAGGTTCCCTTGCGCTTATTATCCGCTACATAGATTTTGATCTGCTCCCAAATTTCTGAAATTCCTGTGTGTTCCGTAGCAGAACAGCTAAGGACTTTGGTGATCCATCCATTTTTTTTTGGAGGATAGAGGTGTAAGGCCCTGGAAAATTCCACTTTAGCCTGTTTTGCTTGCTTTAGGTTTTCTCCATCTGCCTTATTGATTACAATTAGGTCGGCCATTTCCATAATCCCGCGTTTTATACCTTGTAACTCGTCTCCGGCACCAGCAAGTTTTAGCAATAAAAAGAAGTCCACCATGCCGTGCACAGCCGTTTCACTTTGTCCTACCCCTACGGTTTCTACTAAAATTATATCGTACCCTGCTGCTTCGCACAATACTATGCTTTCCCTTGTCTTACGGGTTACTCCGCCCAATGAGCTTCCGGCAGGGGAGGGGCGTATAAAAGCATTGGGATCCCTGACCAATTCTTGCATACGGGTTTTATCCCCCAGAATACTACCCTTACTTATGGTGCTAGTAGGGTCTATCGCTAGTACGGCAACCTTTTTTCCCAATTTAGTAAGGGTGCTCCCAAAGGCTTCTATAAAAGTGCTTTTTCCCACCCCAGGAACTCCAGTGATGCCAATACGGACGCTTTGGCCGCTAAGGGGCAAACAATGGTCGATAATCTCTTGGGCTTGGGAACGGTGGTTCTCATTGCTGCTCTCTATCAAGGTTATGGCCCTGGATAAGGCCGCGATATCCCCATCAGCGATGCCAGAAATCAATGCTGAGGTAGAAGGATTTCTTTTTCTAAAAGATTTAATTTTAGAAATATTACTTTTTTTAAAATGTTCGTCGGTATTCAATTTAATGTTCAATTGGTACGCTTACTTTAGTTTTGTCCCATGAAAGGCTTAGATATACTTTGTCTCCCTCATCAAAATGGATGGTAAAACTTTCTTCCGGCTTGGGAAGTTCCTTTACGGGGACCGTAACCTCCACAACATCCCAATCTGAATCCCTAGTGGTTTCCTTGCCTCCACTTAGGATGGTTACTCCCCAATCTGGCACCTCACTATTAAAAATGATTTCCCAGCTATTCTTATTTGGACGCGTCCATAAGGAATAGGTCCCTGCAGCCAATGGCATCCCGTCAACCTTTATTTTCGTTCCGGTGGTAAAGGTGGTGGGTTCATTAGCGCCGGTTCTCCAAACCACGCCATAGGGAACCAACTCCCCAAATATGTTGCGATCTTTTTTGAAAGGACTGCTGTAATTTACGATAAGATCCATGCCGTTTTTATTATAGGTGGCTGTTCTCTCTGGACTATGCTTTTTGGTCTGTTCCCTTAAGTACGATTTTCCGCCTAGGAAAAACGCAAGCACAAGTACAGCGATTACCAATAAAATCCATTTTAGAAATTTCATGATAGTTGATTTATAGGTTATAGGTGTACCTAATTTACAAAACCAAATCTATATTCCGTTTCATTGTGGTAAGTTTCTCCCGGATTTAAAATGCTGTTGGGGAACTTTGGCTGATTGGGGGCATCGGGGTAATTCTGGGTTTCAAAGCAAATAGCTGCAAATTCGGGCGGGGTATATACCACCATGGAGGGTTGATTGGTAAGTACTTCCATGGATAGGCCCGATACCTTGGAGGATAAACGGGTGTTGAATGATGAATTTTGGTCTAGTACAAAAGGGGTGTCAAAGCGAGTCCCACCAATTTGTCGTTCTTCCAAAAAATCAAAGTCGGTCCCCGCTACGTTTAGCACCTCCCCAGTGGGCATTAGCTGTTTATCTAGTTCTATATATTGTGAACAGGGCATTTGTAAGTTATAATGGTTCATCTGAACCTGTCCGTCTAAATTAAAATAGGAGTGATTGGTTAGGTTTACTGGGGTTGCCTTATCTGTGGTTGCTTTATGGATAATATGCAGGGAACTACCTATTAGTTTATAGGTGAGGGTAACAGTAAGCTTCCCTGGATACCCCTCTTCCATATCCTCGCTAATATAGCGTAGGCTTACCGACGGGTTTTCTCCCTCTTCTACAGAATCTATGATCCAAGTTTTTTTGCCAAAGCCCTCTTTTCCGCCATGGAGGTGTACCCCATCGATATTGTATAGGGGATAGTTGGTTCCATCAATTTGAAAGCTGCTATTTGAGATTCTTCCCGCGTAGCGACCTATACATGCCCCTAGGGATTTATTGTCCGTTAGATAACGCGCCGGTTCCTCAAAACCAACCACAACATTGAGGTCTTTTCCATCTTTATCTTTTAGGATTAACTTTTGAATGATAGCCCCGTAATCCAATACGCTAAGGCTAATAAAACTGTTTTTTATCGTAACTTGATTCAAGGTGTATCTTTTTTAAACCATAAAAGTACTCTTTTTTGCAACACATGAATTATTCCATCGTCCTTAAAGCAAGGACAAACAGTTTAGGAATCCCAAGTTGCTTAAAAATATAACCGATAACCATAACCAAGTAATGAAACCGGGCTAATGTTTCAGATTGATCTTGTAGAAAAATGTAAGCGCAACGATCGTAGGGCGCAATTAAAACTTTACCGGCAATATTGCCAAGGAATGTACTGTGTTGCCATGCGATATTTGAAAAATGCGGACGATGCCGAGGACGTTCTACAGGAAGCCTTCATTAAGGCTTTTCAAAAAATTGACCAATATAAAGGGGAGGTAAGCTTTGGCGCCTGGTTGAAAAAGATAGTGATTAATAAATGCATCGATTTTCTAAAGGCCAAGGAACTAAAGGTGGTAGAATTAAAGGAGGGGTATATGCAGGTGGCGGTGAATGATGATTGGACGGTGAGCGATGATGTAACTTATCAAGAAGTACTCCTTGCGATGGATAACTTAACGGAAAAATATAGAAGTGTAATTCAATTGTTTTTGTTGGAAGGTTACGATCATCAAGAAATTTCAGAAATATTGAACATAAGTTCCACTGCGTGCAGAACTAGGTTATTAAGGGGGAAGGGACAATTAAAGCTGTTATTAAAATCAAATAAATATGTCACAGGATCTTAGAGAAATGTTTAGGGATAAAGGTCGGGGAGGCGAGTTTTACATGAGGCCGGGCCATGAAAAACGTTTTATAGAACGCTTGGATAAAGAGTTGCCCAATCCGCAACGAGCGGCTTTTCCCTGGGTGAAACTGGCGGCGGTTATGATGCTCCTGATAAGTCTGGGGGCGTATATATTGCTGAATATGCAACAGAATGATAGCATTAATTCCACCGTAGTAGATAGTAAGAAGGTAGTGCCGCAAGAGGCCGGGATTTCTTTGGGAGACCTATCCCCAGACTTGAAGAAAGTTGAGAATTATTATATGGCCCATATTAGTTTGGAATTATCCCGCTTGGAAATATCGGAACGCAATGAAGTTTTAATCGATAGCTATATGGAACGTTTGGAAGAGTTAAATAGTGCCTATAATAGCCTAACCAAGGAATTGAATGAGGTGGGGCCCAATGACCAGACCATTACGGCCCTAATTAAAAATTTACAGCTGCGGTTGCAATTGTTGCACAAGCTCCAAGATAAATTAAAGGAGTTGAAGACTCAAAACAAAGGATCCAACGCTGCTAATGCCCAACTAAGTACCTAAGAGAAAGTAAACGCTAAAAATAAATTGAGATGAAACACAGGAATATAAGGATGCTAGTAATTGCCACCATTCTAACAATGGTTGTATTTCCCAGCTGCTACGCTCAGAAAAAAACAAAGACCTTCCAAGAGAATTTTAATGTAGGAAAGGAAACCGTTTTGGAGATAAATACGAGCTACAGCGATTTGGAGTTTGAAACCTGGAATAGGAATCAAGTGGCTATTGTGGCCATAGTGGAAATTGAAGGTGCTACCGAGGAAGAGGCAACGACAATTTTTAGTGGCGCTCCCATTAAAATCATGGGAAATAGCAAGAAGATAGAAATAAGTACGGGTTCTCAATATCGTTCCCAATTTCCTTTTACTCCAGATGGCTTTAGAGAGATACACGGGGATGTGCTGAGTGATTTGGAGGGGATGAGGCATGAAATTGAAATGGAGGTCCTGCCTAAGCTTCCCGAAGTACCGGAGCTACCAGAACTTCCGGAGATTATGGAGATTCCCCCATTACCGCCAATAAATATGCAGCCGTTTGACTACGAGGCATATAAAAAAGATGGTGCGGCCTATATGAAGGAATGGAAAAAGGAGTTTGACAAAAGTTTTAGCCAGGAGTATCAAGATAGTATGGAGGAGTGGAGCGCGCGCATGGAAATTAGGCGAGAGAAATTAAGGGAAAGACATCGAGAAAGGACTGAGGAGCAACGGGAAGCAATGGAGGAGCGTAGGGAAAAAATGGAGGAGGCACGTAAAAATAGAATGGAAGCCATGGAAGCGTCGCGTAAGGAACTTAGGGAAGAATTAGCGGTAAGGAGAAATGAATTGAGGGAAAGTGTGCACGGGAGAGTTATGGAAATGGAACGGGAATCGCCAAGCCAAAAGCACCGGCACGGGCCTAATGTTTTTTACTTCTCCGAGAAGGGTAGCCATAGGAATTATAAAATTAAAATATCGATTAAAATCAAGCTGCCCAAAAACATGAAAATTAAAATGAATGTGAGGCATGGGGAGGTCAAATTGGCTGAGAGCGGAAATAATATAGAAGCTACTTTGTCGTACGCCTCCCTATGGGCCAATGATATAGCTGGAGACCAAACCTCGATCAAGGCTTTTTATTCTCCGCTTAGCGTGGAAAGATGGAATGAAGGCAGATTAAGGGCCGATTATTCCGAAAAGGTAACCATAAAAGAAGTTGGTAAGCTTAGTTTAAGTGCTACCTTTTCGGATATAACGATCGAATCCCTCTTGTCTGAGGCTACTATTAAAAACGATTTTGGTCCTTTGGATATCCAAAGGGTTTCCAAAGATTTGAAAAGCCTAGACATTAAGCTGCAAAATGCCGAACTGCGTTGTAAATTGCCTTCTTCCCCCTATACTATATCGGTTACTGGAACCCACTCTGAGGTTGTCCTTCCAAAAGGCCTTAGTCTGCAAAAAGTAATAAACGGCCCTAGTACCTCATATACGGGGTATAAGGACAAAAAAAACAGTGGCACCTCCATTAGTGTCAACTCACATTTCAGCGAAGTTGCCCTGCACTAAAGGAAATTGGCTTGCCTTAAGTTTATTATAGCTTGGGCTCCCAACCGGGCTCGTACTCCCTTTTCCAATGGGACATGGCCTCGGGGTCGTTTTTCACCCTTCCCGTTGTTCGATCTATATGAATGGTTCTCCCCATGTCCTGGGCTATATTTCCGAGATGACAGGTCATAGTAGATATACTGGCGTCTGTAATAGGAGCGTTTTGAGCCGTATCCTTCCGTATGGCATCAAAGAAGTTTAGAACGTGATTACCGTCCAATCCCCCCATTCCCTGGGTATCCGTGGTGGCACTTTTTACCCCTTCTTCCACTCGTTTGATTAAGCTCCCATCCAGATTATATAGTTCATAGCCGTTTCTGGAAAGGGTAATGGTTCCCTTGCTGCCGTAGATAGTGGCGCCTCTTCCAGGTTGATCTGGTTTTATAAGCCCACGACTATGACCAGTCCAAGTGATAAATTTATTAGCGCCATAGGTGAAAGTCACCTGTTGGTTGTCCACAAATTCCCAGTCGTCCTGATACGTAAATTTTCCGCCAAAGGAAGTTACGCTATCAGGGAGGTCTACCCCAAGTGCCCATCGACACACGTCTATCTCATGGGTTCCATTGTTGTGCACTTCTCCAGTGCCCCATGCCCTAAACCAATGCCAATTATAAGGATGTATATTGTCCCGGAAATTTTCCCTTGGCGCCGGACCCTGCCATAGATCCCAGTCTAGGCTGCTGGGAACGTCTACCTTATTTCCAGTACCTATAGATCCTCTATTATTGGAATAGTAGGCCTCCCCTTTATAGACGTCACCTATAATTCCTTCTCTAATCTCCTTTACGGCCAAAATAGAACTCTGGGCAGACCGTTGTTGGTTGCCCATTTGTACCTTTTTACCATATCGTTTTTGCGCGGCAACCAATAATTCATTTTCATGTGGATTATGGCTACAAGGTTTTTCTACATACACGTGTTTTCCGGCCTGTAGGGCCATAATAGCCATGGGGGCATGCCAATGTTCTGGGGTGGCAATAAAAACCGCATCCACCTTTTTATCCTCTAGAATTTTTCTAAAATCTTTTTCCACCTTCGGGATATACCCAATATTGGTCTCGCACCAAGCATTGTGTTCGGTTAGGATGGTTTCGTCTACATCACAGTTGTATAATACTTTTGCATTGGCATCTTGGTGTACGGCCTTAATAAGTGCCTTAGCCCTGCTTCTAACGCCAAAGACGGCTACATTGATGCGGTCGTTTGCTCCTAATATGTTCCCGTATCCCATTTGAGGCAGCACCAAGCCGCCCAAGGTAAGTGCTGCACTTCCTGCTGCAGTCTTTTTAATAAAGTGTCTCCTGCTGCTCATTTACTCTTTATTTTTTATTTGTTTAATTTTTATGTTTTTAAAGGATACGCGATCCCCATGGTCTTGAAGAAGGATATGTCCTTGGTCGCTTTCCCCAAAATTGGGCCATTTAACATATTTACTATTAGCCACTAATTTGCGGAAGGCCGGACTTTTTCGTTCGTACGCTAATACTTTGGTGCCATTTAACCAATGCTCTACATGGTTGTTTATGGATTTTATGTGGGCAGTGTTCCATTCTCCTATGGGACGTATGGGTTTGTTGGGGTCTGCTTGGATAAGATCGTACAAAGAAGCAACCGTTCTGCTGCCTGGATGATTGCCCTTGTTGGCATCGGGATGGCGATCGTCATCTAAAATTTGATATTCCAACCCTATGGAAGATCCAGGTCCCTTATTAATATCCGTATCTACATAGTATTTTATGCCGCTATTGGCTCCTTCGGTAAGTTTAAAATCTACCTTCAGCTCAAAATCCCCATAAAGGGAAGTAGTAACAATATCCCCACCTGCGGCAGACTCTTCCCCTCCCGAGGAAAGTACGGTCAGTATTCCGTCTTTAATTTCCCAGCCGCTTTCTGGAAAAGCATCCAAACGCGCTCCCCGCCAGCCTTTGGTGGTTTTCCCGTCCCATAGCAATTCCCAATTGTCTTTTGCTTCAGATACGGTAAGTTGATTTTTAGTGACGATGGGCTCTAAAGGGGATTTTCGGGAATAGGTTCCCAGATCTTCCGTAAGTATGTTAATGTTTCGCCATGCGATGGTAGTTCCTTCTTGTTTGTCTTTTCCAATACTATGGACCTGTAGCGCTATAAAACCACTTGCAGTTTTGTCGTCAATTAAGTAAGCAGCAGGTGTGCCATTTATCCACGTCTTAATGGTATCTCCAATGGCCTCCACACGATAATGGTTCCACTGGTTCTGTTTAAAGGCGCTTTGTGCGGCGGGGTTATTTTCCAAGGTGTTTAGCCAGCCGCGTCTAGACTCGTCATAAATGCCTGCGCTCCATGCCCTCTTGGAGGGATCTATCTCTACTTGGTATCCGTGTACCCTACCATTTCGGTAGCTAGGTATACTATTGCTACGGATCTGAATGCCAGAATTCATGGTAGAATCGACCTTAAATTCTAATTCCAGAATAAAATCGCTATACAGCGTATCCGTTGCTAAAAAGGAATTGGGGGTGTCATGGACCGTAGTTCCAATAATGGCCCCATCTTTAATACTATAATCGGCAATGCCTCCCTTTTGGTTCCAGCCATTTAAAGAAGTCCCATCAAAAAGAGGCACCCAAGGGGTTTGGTCCTTTTTCGTATTCGAACAGGAGGTAAATAGCACGAAAGATAAAACAAGGGTAGAAAGGGAGAAGGGGTACTTAAATTTTAATCGCATGATGGTGGTTTAATAGGTGGTTATTTAGTAATGGTTTCTTAAACTCTGAAAGATATGAAAAAGGAATTAATTAAGTGAAGCTGTTTAGTGCGAAAGAGGGATTATTGCTTTAGTTTTCTATAGGCTTTTACCCATTAATGATCCCGTGTTTTCAATAGATGGGGAAATTTCTTTTGAAACTTTCTTAAACGAGGGATGGAAACATTTTGAATATACGGGTTGTTGGGATGTTTTTTCTTATAATCTTGATGGTACTCTTCTGCCTGGTAAAATATGGTAAAGGGACTTACTTCCGTAACAATAGGGGAACGGTAGACTTTCTGTTCTGTTAGGGTGGCTATATGGTCTGTGATGATCTTTTTCTCCTTCTCCGTTTTGTAAAAGGCAATAGAACGGTATTGGGGACCGTGGTCCGGACCCTGTCTATTGAGGGTGGTGGGGTCATGGGAACCAAAAAATACCGTCACTAGCGTTTGGAAAGAAATACGTTTAGGGTCGTAATATACCGCCACAGTTTCTGCATGGGAGGTAAGGCCATTGGCCACCGCTTTGTAACTGGGGTCGACCTCCTTGCCGCCTGCATAGCCAGAAACTGCTTCTTTAACCCCTGATAGCTCTTCAAAAATAGCTTCTACACACCAAAAGCAACCACTCGCAAAATAGGCAGTATCCAGTTCCTGTAGGTTTTGGGGCGTGGTAACAGCTATCTTCTTGGTCTTGGTTTCAGATTTTTCAACGGACAAACAGTTTAGTGAAATAAGCCCTAGTAGGAAGAGCAGCGTTAATTGTACCTTTTTCCTGTATATTCTATTTTTTCTCATGATTTTCTTTATCAACTAATTGGATGAATTACTGCTTCCATCTTAGGGATTTCCCCATAAAGCTGAGAGCCCCTATAAATTTACAAAAGAATTCGTGGAACCTTTAAGGATTGGAGATTGGTTTTCCTAGGCTTAATGTTTGGTAGGGGAAGGGATATAATTTTCCGTTGATGAGAGCATAGGTAAGCAAGCAATTCCCTTAATAAAGGCTGCTCTGTTATAAGGTCGACCAAATACCAATAAACTGGGTAAGTGAACCAGTGTATTCTTTTCGTTTATCGACATTAATAGACGCTTTATCTATGATTTTGTCGGACACCGAAAATTTGGGAGCTTCAACCTATTGTATTGTGTCAAAGGACTTATTAGACGTTAGTTTGTTGAATAAATTCCCCGTAGTATGAAAGTAATTGTTAGCTTTTTATTTGTTCTTTTTATAGGTGGTTCGGCCCATGCCCAGCAGGGAAATAAGTCGGTAGCGTTGGAAACAGCATCCGTGGAAATGCAAATTACTAATGGGCAGAAGACTTCCAAGGAGGCTAAAAAGGAGGTAGCACGCGTATATAAATTTAAGAATTCCAGGATAAAAAAGGAATTGTCTTTCACTACAAAACGGAACAGAGCCAAGTTGGCCTAGGTTTCATTTCATTGCTTTTATTCAATTAAAAACCTCCAGATCCAATTCAAGAATTAATGAGTTTTTGTCGCCGCTACAGTGGCTATTCCGTCATGTTCTTTTAGGAGCTTGCAACGGGATTGAACTGGTGATTTACCTCCGAAAATGCTATGATGTAATTGGCCCCTTTTTTGGAGTTGTCCCTTACAATAGTCCCTCTAAGTTGTCTTACCAAATTATGAATAAGCTTTAGTCCTAAGGTTTGAGAGTTCGCGAAGGAAGTGTTTTCCGGGAATCCTACTCCATCATCCCCAATGAATAGTTGATAGTCTTTAGCGTTTAGCTTTTTAATTTCAATATAGATCTCGCCATATTCTTCATTTTTGATCCCGTATTTTAGAGCATTGGTGATTACTTCGTTAATCAAGAGACCGAGAGGGATGGCGGTATCTATTCCCAACTTAATATTTGGGATTTGAATATTCAGTGTGATATTGTTTTCCTTGCCTTTAAAAGAACGGACCAAATATTCTCCCAACTCTCGCACATAGGATTTGTATTCTATTCTGGAGATGTCTTTGCGATTGTACAGCATCTCATGTACCATGGCCATGGAAATGACGCGATTTTGACTGCTTTTAATGATTTGGCTGATCTTTTTGTCCCCGCTAGTTCTGGATTGCAGGCTTAAAAGACTGGATACCGTTTGTAAATTGTTCTTTACTCTATGGTGAATCTCCTTAAGCAGGTTGTCTTTTTCCTTGATACTTATTTCATTCTCTTTTCTTATTTTTAAAAGTTCCTGATGCGCTTTTACAAGATTTTTCCCCAAAACACTCCCCAGTAGGTAAACGGAGAAGAGAATACTAAGGAGGCTAAACAGGTTTCTGCTTTCCAGGGGAACCACATTCTCCGTAAAATTAAATTGTGCCACACTTTGAGAGTAGATGAGCACAATAATAAGTAGGTTGAGGTTTAAATAGATCCTGCCATAGGTCTGGGTGCTAATATAGCCTGTAAAAACTATCAGTGCCAAAACAAAAATAAATGGACTATTGATGCCGCCACTATATAAGGTGACAATTATAGCAGTCGCAAGTGCCATGATGGAGCTTATGTTGTAGGTGAGCGAAAGCGATTTATGTTTGCTATAAAGAACAGTATTGATCAGGTTTAAGGTTCCAAAAAATATAAAAACATAGGGGATAATCTGGCTAATTTTAAGGATCGTAAAACAAAGAACACCAAAAATAATGGTAAGGAAGGATGCAATGTAATTTACCCTTAACGTGAAATGGACCTTGTTAGTGAAATGGGGTATGTTTTTAATGGGTATACGCATTAATGTAAATGATTAATGGTGAGTAATCTGACTATGATAACCTAATTGGATTATGGTACTACGTACTTTAATTCAATTAATAAAGTAGGTTACATCAAATTATTTGGGGGAAGTGAATTTGATGGAAAAAAAGGTCGACTTTTCTTTCTGTACTCAATATAATAAGTTTTTTTTAATGTAAGGTCTAAATAGCGAAAAAGTAAATTTAATCTTTGATTTACCTAAGAATATTCTTAGAAGGAAGGATGTTAAAAAAAAAGCGCGACAAATAGGGATTCGTCGCGCTGATACTAGGTTTACAGTAGGTCTCTTTTGGATTATTCCTCAATCAATACCCATTCTCCCTTATCAATGAGGGGTTCTGCTTGCTTGTATTTTAAGGTTTTGCTCTCTCCGGACATTACATTTTTAATAGTAACCCGTTCATTTCTTCCAATTTTGGCCTTTTCCCGGACGATGGTCTCGGTAACCTGGGGTCTACCAGACTGATTTTGACCAACAGCCCTGCTTCGTGCTGCCATTTCATCACTATTCGGAATCTCTTCCTTGGAAGTTTTAAGATTTTCCTTAGGTCTGCTAACGTTCCTAGCCTCTTGAATCTCGTTGCTTTGGTTGGGCAATTCTCCCTTGAACAAAAAGGATACTATTTCTTTATTCACCTTCTCTATCATTGCTTTAAAGAGCTCAAACGCTTCAAACTTATAGATAAGTAAAGGATCTTTTTGTTCGTGCACCGCCAATTGAACGGACTGTTTTAATTCGTCCATTTTTCTCAGATGGGTTTTCCAAGAGTCATCAATGATAGCCAGGGAGATGTTCTTCTCAAAATCGGTTATCAATTGCTTTCCGTTAGACTCATAAGCCTCCTGAAGATTGGTTACCACATTCAAGGATTTTATGCCGTCTGTAAATGGAACTACAATTCTTTCAAATTTATTGGCATTGTCTTCATAGACGTTTTTAATAACGGGAAAGGCAATGGCGGCATTCCGCTCCATTTTGTTTTGGTAATGTTCATAAGTGGCCTTATAAATTTGATTGGCCATCTCCTGAACTCCCAATTTGGCAAAGTCCTCCTCGCTTATTGGGGAGGTAATGGAGAAATATTTTATCAGTTCAAACTCAAAGTTTTTGTAGTCGTTGGCAGCCTTGTTGGTATCTACGATTATCTCACAGGTGTCATAGATCATATTGGCAATATCCAATTTTAATCGCTCGCCCTGTAAAGCATGCCTTCTTCTCTTGTAAATAACCTCCCTTTGCGCATTCATAACATCGTCGTACTCCAACAATCGCTTACGAATCCCAAAGTTGTTTTCCTCTACTTTTTTCTGTGCGCGCTCAATGGATTTGGTCATCATGGAATGTTGAATAACCTCTCCTTCTTCCAAGCCCATTTTGTCCATCATTTTGGCCACTCTGTCCGAACCAAATAGACGCATTAGGTTATCTTCCAAGGATACATAGAATTGTGAGCTTCCCGGATCTCCTTGTCGTCCAGATCTACCTCTTAACTGCCTATCTACCCGTCTAGAGTCATGGCGTTCCGTACCAATAATGGCCAAACCACCTGCTTCCTTAACTTCCTTACTTAATTTAATATCGGTACCACGACCGGCCATGTTGGTAGCAATGGTTACAATACCCGCTTTTCCTGCTTCGGCCACAATTTCTGCTTCTTTCTTGTGCAGTTTGGCGTTAAGGACATTATGGGGAACCTTTCTAATGTGGAGCATTCTAGATAGTAATTCCGAAACTTCTACAGAAGTGGTTCCAATCAATACGGGTCTTCCAGCTTTGGAGATTTTGGTCACCTCTTCAATGATACCATTGTATTTTTCGCGTTTGGTCTTATAGATCAAATCTTGCTTATCCTCACGAGCTATGGGTCTGTTGGTTGGAATCTCCATAACATCCAACTTGTAGATTTCCCAGAATTCACCGGCTTCGGTGATAGCGGTTCCTGTCATCCCCGCCAGCTTGCTGTACATCCTAAAATAATTCTGCAAGGTTATCGTGGCAAAGGTCTGGGTCATAGCCTCTATCTTAACGTTCTCCTTGGCCTCTATAGCCTGGTGAAGTCCATCGGAATACCTACGCCCGTCCATAATACGTCCGGTCTGCTCGTCCACAATCATTACTTTATTGTCCATCACCACATACTCCACATCTTTTTCAAAGAGGGTATAGGCTTTTAGCAATTGGTTCATGGTATGGATTCTTTCGCTTTTAATGGCGAAATCCTTGAATAACTCTTCCTTTAATTCTGCCTCTTCATTGATCTCCAAGTCCTGACTTTCAATTTTGGCAATTTCATTACCAATATCGGGCATCACAAAGAAATCCTTATCCCCATCTCCGGAAAGGTATTCTACCCCTTTATCCGTAAGTTCTATTTGATTGTTCTTTTCATCGATAACAAACCAGAGCTCTTCATCTATTTGATGCATTTCCCGGTTGTTGTCTTGCATATAGAAGTTTTCGGTCTTTTGCAGTAACTGTTTAACCCCTTCTTCACTCAAGAATTTAATTAGGGCCTTGGTTTTGGGTAATCCCCTGTAGACACGTAATAATAGAAAGCCTCCTTCTTTGGTATTTCCTTCTTGAATTAATTTTTTTGCTTCCGCCAATACCCCGGTCAAATAAGCTCTTTGTTTGCTAACAATGTCACTTACTTTTGGTTTTAATTCGTTAAACTCATGACGATCCCCTTCTGGTACAGGTCCAGAAATAATCAAAGGAGTACGGGCATCATCCACAAGAACGGAATCCACCTCATCCACAATGGCAAAGTTATGTGGTCTTTGTACGAGGTCCGAAGGGGTGTGGGCCATATTGTCCCTTAGGTAATCAAAACCAAATTCGTTGTTGGTGCCATAGGTGATATCAGCATTGTAGGCAGCTCTTCTGCCATCTGAGTTTGGCTGGTGTTGGTCTATACAATCTACCGAAAGTCCGTGGAATTCAAAGATAGGGGCCATCCATGCACTATCCCTTTTAGCCAAATAATCGTTTACCGTAACCAAGTGTGCTCCGTTCCCGGTAAGGGCGTTGAGATATAGGGGTAGGGTAGCTACCAAGGTTTTACCTTCCCCGGTCTGCATCTCTGCTATTTTACCCTGATGTAATGCGATACCTCCAATTAACTGAACATCATAGTGTACCATGTCCCACGTGACCTTGGTTCCGGCTGCATCCCAAGAGTTACTCCAATTGGCCTGCTCCCCACTTAAGGAAACATACTCCTTGGTGCCAGATAATAATCGGTCATACTCTGTGGCTTTCACCGTGAGGGTCTCATTGTTGGCAAATCTTTTGGCTGTCTCCTTTACCACAGCAAATGCTTCGGGAAGGATCTGGTTAAGAGTTGCCTCCGTAGTGGTATAGACCTCTTCTTTTAAACGGTCTATTTCCCCATAAAGCTCCTCATTCTTATCGATATCAGGGGAAGCCTTAACCTCTTCTAAAAGTGCTGCTATCTTGTCCTGATTCTCCTTTATGGCTTCTTGGATGGTATTCTTAAAGAAGGTAGTCTTTTCTCGAAGCTCATCAAGGGAAAGTTTTTCTAATTCGGATTCAAAGGACTTTATTTGGTCTACCAATGGCTGTAGGTCTTTTACGTCTTTCTTGGACTTGTCTCCTACAAATGCCTTTATGATGGAATTTAAAAAATTCATAGTATTATAATGTTGTTAATGAAAGGACCTAAATAAAGGCCTTTCGGGTACGTCTTATGGCAACGCAAGGTTCGGTTATACTAAAAGCAGTCTCAAAATTACGTAAAAAAAAAGCCTCTGATGAGACTTTTTTGTTGTAATTCCGTTAATATTTTAATACTCGTCCTCGTTCCAAAGATAATCTTCTTCCGTAGGATAGTCTGGCCAAATCTCTTCAATTGACTCATAGATTTCCCCACCTTCCTCTTCCATAGATTGTAGGTTTTCCACAACTTCTAGAGGGGCACCGGTTCTAATTGAGTAATCTATCAATTCGTCTTTGGTCGCTGGCCAGGGTGCATCGCTCAAATAGGATGCTAATTCTAAAGTCCAATACATCGCAATAGTATATTAAATTTTTGCAAAAGTAAATTTTATTGTGTAATAAGCAAGTTGTTTTGATTGAAATATAACTAATTTATTAACAATATATTACTTTCAACGGGTTAATGATATATTTTTAATGGATTTTGTTACTTCTTCTTATCAGGAATCCATTGTGTCTCTTGCACATTAAGTTGTTTAGACAAGTTTCGTGCCAATACAAATAGAAAGTCCGAAAGTCGGTTAATATAGGCTAAAATATGGGCATCTACTCCTGACATTTGGTTTAGATGCGACACTAATCGTTCTGCCCTGCGGCAGATGGTTCGGGAAATATGACAATATGACACTGTTGGGTGACCTCCTGGGAGTATAAAATGGGTCATAGGTGCCAAGCCTTGTTCCATCCTATCGATCTCCTGCTCCAAAAATGTTAAGTCATCCTCGCCTATCTTAGGAATATTGAGTCTGTCCTTTCCATTTTTTAATTTTTCTTTCTCAGGGTCAACCGCCAAGAGTGCACCAATAGTAAAAAGTTTGTCTTGGATAGTCTTCAGTACCGTGTTGGTTAAGGGGTCTGTTTTTTGATCCCTGATTAGGCCTATCCATGAATTTAACTCGTCAATGGTACCATAGCTTTCTATTCGGATATGATGTTTGGGAACCCGGGTGCCACCTAAAAGGCCTGTGGTGCCGTCATCGCCCGTCTTTGTATATATTTTCATAGTGATTTCTTATTTAGATGCGTGTTCTGTGCTTACTTAGGAACAGGGATAACTCTCCCTTTGGACTTCCTTACTTCTGGAAATTCTTGAGTTTTGAAGACATTAAGGGGATAACTATCCTTGGGTTTTCTCCTCTTCTATGGATTTATTGCGATCCTCCATCCGGTGGCCCTCCATAAATTTTCTGGATTTCCGATCCCTCTTTTTCTTTCTGTTTCGGCCTTGGAAAACAAAGTACAGTATAGCAAGTATAGCAAGTACAATATAGATGGTGTAGTCCATTGAATTAAGTTTATGTAGCTTTTATCGTAGTCTAAATTTACGGGTTTAAACTCTAATTTTAAAATGTTCCCTTGCTTGCTCTTGTCTAATAAAGAGAAGGCCCCCAAAATACATATCCATACTTACAGTTACCACCTCCAGCTGCTGAAGGGTTTTCCAAAAGGTGTTCCGTTCCTCATTTCTATAAATTGCCGGGACGTAGATAATACTACCGTTCTTGATTGCTGGGTTTCCTACTACATATTTATCCAAGATGGTTTTGCTTAGGGAATCTAGGCAAAGTAATTTTGAGTTTTGCGCCGTAATAGTTATTCCATGGGAGCTCAATCGCTTTATCAGTGCTTCATTATCACCTACC
Organism: Arenibacter lacus; assembly: GCF_008711145.1. Lineage (NCBI taxonomy): Bacteria > Pseudomonadati > Bacteroidota > Flavobacteriia > Flavobacteriales > Flavobacteriaceae > Arenibacter > Arenibacter lacus. The sequence goes on along the minus strand of NZ_VVIN01000001.1, from coordinate 145,815 downwards.
AGCTGTACCTCCTTTAGTTTAAAGTAATCCAGGCTCTTTAAAAGAATAGCCGTGCTTTTAGGGGAGGGATAATAAGGTGGCTTATAGAGGCATTTGGTGACAAAATTATAAATGAAAGGCGAGTGTACCCCATGTTGGTTGGTAGATGCAAGCCAAAATCTTATATATGATAAAACCCTATAAAGCATTTAAAAAAATCCTGTTTTAAGTGCAAGTTGAACCTTGTCCATATAATTATAGTGTATCCTTACATGGATAGCTCAAACCATCGTTCGGTTTTCTTTTCTATACTAGCTTCAATGTCACTTAGCTGTATGGAAAGCTCAGTAATTTCCTCTCCAGAAAGGCTGGTGTCTGTGAATTTGTGTTGTAGCGCTTCCTTTTTGGCTTCTAATTTCTCTATGTCTTTTTCCAATTGCTTAAACTCCTTCTGTTCCAAAAAACTAAGTTTTTTTTCCTTTTGGGAATCGGTGCGTTCCGGTTTAGAGCTTTTAATCTCTACTGCTTTTTGTTTCTCGGCCCTTAGGTCTTGTTCCATACTGTCCTCATAGGTCCGGTAATCGGAATAGTTGCCTGGGAAGTCCTCTATATGGGCATTGCCTCTAAATACGAATAAATGGTCTACAATTTTATCCATAAAGTACCTGTCGTGCGAAACCACCAATAGACATCCTGGGAAATCCAATAAAAAACTCTCCAAAACATTCAGGGTAACAATATCTAGGTCGTTAGTAGGTTCATCCAGAATTAGGAAATTTGGATTTTGAATGAGGACAGTACATAGATATAATCGTTTTCGCTCCCCACCGCTTAGTTTCTCAACAAAATCGTACTGCTTTTTGCGATCAAACAAAAATCGCTCTAGCAACTGTTGTGCAGATATCTGTCTGCCTTTCATTAGGGGGATATAATCCCCAAACTCACGGATAACATCAATTACTTTCTGACCTTCTTTAATCTCAATGCCCCCCTGGGTGTAATAACCAAATTTGATGGTTTCCCCAATAACTACCTTACCGCTGTCTGGGGTGTCTTTCCCAGTTAGAATATTTAGGAAGGTAGATTTACCAGTACCATTCTTTCCAATGATCCCAATCCGCTCTCCCTTAATAAAATTATATTCAAACTTATCTAAGATGGGTTTCCCGGGGTAGGATTTAGATATTTTATGGAGTTCTACCACCTTACTACCCATCCGCTCCATATTAATTTCTAGCTGTATCTCATGATCCTGCCTGCGCTTATTGGCTCGTTCTTTTATATCGTGAAAATCATCTATCCTGGATTTGGATTTGGTGGTACGGGCCTTGGGTTGCTTGCGCATCCAGTCTAGTTCCTTTTTGTAGAGTAGTTTGGATTTGTGCTGTTCCACAGCCTCTTGCTCTATTCTGGCTTCCTTCTTCTCTAGGTAATAGGAGTAATTTCCTTTGTAGTTGTATAATTGTCCATTGTCCAATTCCAAAATCTCATTACAAACCCGTTCCAAGAAATACCTATCGTGAGTTACCATGAAGAGGGTGAGATTTTCTCTGGCGAAATACTGCTCTAACCATTCTATCATCTCCAGATCCAAGTGGTTGGTAGGCTCATCCAAGATCAGTAGATCGGGCCTATTGATCAGGGCATTCGCCAATGCCAGTCGTTTCTTTTGTCCTCCAGACAATAAATTAATCTTAATGGAAAGGTCATCCAGCTTTAATTTGGATAGAATTTGTTTATACTGGGTCTCAAAATCCCATGCATCATAACGTTCCATTGCCTCAAAAGCTTTTTGATAGGCTTCTGCATCCTCTGGGTTTTGCAAGGCGTGCTCGTAATTTTGAATCACTTTTAACACCTCGTTGTCCGAAGCAAAAATGGTTTCTTCTATCGTTAGATCGGGGTCTAGGTTGGGCTCTTGTTCCAAGAAGGAGATCCTGACACCTTTTCGCATGTTCACTTGGCCGGTATCCGAAGAATCTTTACCTGCCAATATATTTAATATAGAAGTTTTTCCACTACCGTTTTTAGCGATAAAAGCAATCTTTTGATCCTTGTTAATACCAAAGGAGATATTGGAAAAAAGGGTAAGTTCGCCAAACGATTTGGATAGGTTTTCTACCGTGAGAAGATTCATTGATAATTTATTTTAAACGAGTTGAATGCTGGAAATGCTTCCATAAATACAGATATCGAATTCCTAGCATTATTAAAAGAGGAGTGATTAGTGGTGAAAAAGCCTGAATTTTAAAGATCCATATAATAGCTGTGGCCACTACCATCCCCAAAAGAAACAGTATATATTTGGGGAGCCAAGAAGTGGAAACATTTTTTTTATGGATCACAAAGGCAACCAAGATATTGACTGGGAATACCCAAAATATATTAAAATTATTTACCGTGGCAGTATGGTCCGTAAAGAACCATAGAAGCAGTACCAATAGGCCTGTTAGGCCAGTTAGGGTAAAGAGCGTAACATCTAACCACCTGCTCCGAGCCTTCTTTTTATAATCCCTATAAGTAAGGAATAGCACCCAAAGGGAAACTACCAATATCCAGAATAGGGGAGTACCAAAAAAACTTTGGGCCGTAGCTATTTCTCGCTTACCCAAGATGGTGTTTTCCTTGCCTACTAGGTTGTTGCCTTCCAAGGTAGTGTTGCGTAGCTGATACATCACATAATCTGGTAAGAACATGTGCTCCTTTGAAGTGGCCGTTTTATCAATGACCGATCCCAAGGCAAGGTCTATCCCAAAACTGGACCAGGAATTTAAGGTCAGGTTTTGATGTATCAATTCCCTAAAGGTGTATTTTTCCGCTAGCTTATCCTCAAAAACTAAATTGCTGCCCAAGGTTTCCTCTAAAACATCTCCAATTTTAGTGGCACAATTATTATAGAAGAAATCATATAAATAATCCCTGTTCTCGGGTAAGTGATTGGTTTCAAGATATTGGTATAGCGTATTTTTTTCAGCCGGGTCCAAATTAAGTTGTTGTTCTACCACCCACCGGTTTTCCAATTCATAGGCATAGAGAAAATAGGGGGTTTTCTGCTTGCTTAGGGAATAGTAGAGGTTGCCCATGGCAAAATCCACATAGAACATTGGAGGGTTAAAATCAAAGGTGCCATAATTGTACACCACATCCAATCCCTTTAAAGGGTCTTTTACTCTAAAGGCACTATGGCCAAAGGTGGTATACAGATCGGAACCAGAACCGCAGGTGAGCACGCTGATTTGGGCGGTGGGGGATAACTCTTCCTGTTGTGCCCAACAGAGCATGCTAATACTGAAAAAGAATAAGAATAGTTTGTTTTTAAACCACATATTGAAAAGGGAGACGCTGCTGCTTGTGATAATAGACACAAATATCGAATAAATAAAAGGATTTAGGAACACTGGGAGAGGCGATTGTAAAAAATGGCGTTAATTTTAACAGCATTTTTTATTAAATGGTATTTTTACCCATGTTTGCCTATCTTGGTTCCGAATTTATTTAGCGACTTGTTTCTGTAGGGAATACAGCACTCTATATAAAAATATGAATCCCTTGGTAGGAGCAAGAGGAAACCTGATCCATATCAAAATCACAGGTGTACCAATTGCATAGGATCGTCAAAAAAATAATAAATAGTAACATATGAAAAGACATATCCCAAATTTAATTACCATGTTAAACCTATTATGCGGTTGTATTGCAACGGTGTTTGCGGTTAAGAATCACTTGGATATTGCTGCTTTATTTGTCTTTTTGGGTATCTTTTTCGATTTCTTCGATGGTCTAGCTGCCCGTGCCCTAGATGTGAAAAGTGAACTGGGCCTACAATTGGATTCCTTGGCCGATATGATTACTAGTGGATTGGTGCCAGGAATTGTAATGTACCAGCTATTATCCATGTCTTTGCATGGAGGTTGGAATACAGGGTGGGTCTCCGTGGCCACGGATACTTTGGAAGAGAGTGCCACCGCTTTGCCATGGCTTCCCTTTCTAGGGTTTCTCATCACCTTGGGGTCGGCCTATCGCTTGGCGAAATTTAATGTGGATGAGAATCAGGTGTCTTCCTTTGTAGGGTTGCCCACTCCTGCTAATGCCTTATTGATATTGTCTTTTCCTTTAATTCTCCTTTATCACAACAACGAGGTCTTGAACCACCTAATCTTAAATGAAACCTTCTTGATTGTGACTACCTTGTTGAGTACTTTTTTGTTGAATGCTCCCATAAAACTGTTTGCTCTGAAATTTAAAAATTGGAGTATAAAAAGCAATGCAATGCGCTATGTGTTTATAGTGGTTAGTCTGGTACTAATCCTTACTATGAAGTTTATGGCCATACCAGCTATAATTGCTATTTACATAGTGAGCTCCGTAATAATGCAATTGGACAATAGAAAGCAAGTTCAATAGTCCATTGATGGGTGGGGACTGGCAGAATCCTGGCGTGAAGGTGCCAGGAGTGTATGCTTAAACTATTTGAAAATGGTTAAGAGGGGGCCAGCTTAAAAGTCTAGCTTCTTTTTTCTAAGTTCAAAGTTTTGTCCTAGGTATACCTTACGGACCATTTCATCTGCAGCCAAATCTTCTGGAACCCCGGATTTTAAGATGCCTCCCTCAAACATTAGATAGGAGCGTTCTGTAATGGCCAAGGTTTCTTGTACGTTATGGTCAGTAATTAAAATGCCTATGTTTTTATCCTTTAACTGGGCAACAATTTTCTGAATATCCTCTACGGCAACCGGATCTACCCCTGCAAAGGGTTCATCTAATAGAATAAATTTGGGGTCGGTAGCAAGTGCCCTGGCAATTTCGGTACGTCTTCTTTCTCCCCCCGATAATAGATCACCCCTGTTCTTGCGGATATGACCAAGGCCAAACTCCTCTATGAGCGACTCCATCTTCATTAATTGTTCTTTTTTGCTCAATTTGGTGAGCTGAAGTACGCTAAGGATATTGTCTTCAATACTTAGCTTTCTAAAAACGGAAGCTTCTTGGGCAAGATAACCGATTCCGTGTTGCGCCCTTTTGTACATGGGGAAATTGGTGATCTCTTTTTGGTCCAAAAAAATCTTGCCTCCATTTGGTTTAATCAAGCCAACGATCATATAAAAGGAGGTGGTTTTTCCAGCTCCATTGGGTCCTAACAATCCCACAATTTCACCTTGGTTAACTTCCAGGGAAATCCCTCTGACCACCTGTCGTCCTCGGTAGGACTTCATTATATTTTCTGCTCTTAGCTTCATATTTTTCGTTGCTATTTCCCAAAACTAACCCTTATCTTGATCAAGGGAAAGAATTTGTCGTTTTTTTAACCTTGTAGGTTTTCCAGTTCTTCCCAATATTCATAAGCTTTTCTTAGGTGAGGTACTACGATGGTGCCGCCAACCAAAGTAGCTATTCCCAAGGTTTCCATTACCTCTTCCTTGGTGGCGCCCTCCTTATGGGAACTTTCCAAATGGTACTTTACGCAGTCGTCACAGCGCAATACCGCTGAAGCTACCAGGCCCAATAATTCCTTTGTTTTAACATCTAGAGCCCCGGCGGCATACGCATTGGTATCTAGGTTGAAGATCCTTTTGATTATTTTGTTGTTATCGGCCAAAATCTTCTCATTCATTTTGGTGCGATACTCGTTGAACTCTTTAACTTGATTTGACATGTCGCTTTTCTTTTTTTGCTTCGTTTCGTAAAACAACTTTGGAGATAAAGATACTTACCTGATACAATATCAATATAGGGATCGCTACAATAATCTGGCTAGCTACGTCCGGAGGGGTAATAATAGCAGACAGGATCAATACTACTACAAGGGCTATTTTTCGGTATTTGCGCAGTACATCCGGGGTAACAAGTCCTATTTTGGTTAGGAAATAGATTATTATCGGTAATTCAAAAATGAGTCCACATGCAATTACTGCCGCTCTTACCGTAGATATGTAGGAGCTTAAATCGATCTCCCGTATTACCGTATCGCTAATAGAATACCCTCCTAGGAAATTGATAGACAATGGAGCTACGATATAGTACCCAAACAACACCCCAGTGAAAAATAGGGCAGAGGCAATAAATATAAATCCTTTGGCATTCTGTCTTTCACTATCATAGAGTCCAGGGGCTATAAATTTCCATAATTCATAAAGAACGTAGGGGAAGCCTACAATAAATCCGGCCCAGATAGAAGTCCATATATGTGCAGAAAACTGCTCGGACATTTGCCTACTTTGAACTGTAAACAAAGGCTCAGCGTTGCAAAACGCCTCGCTAAAACCTAATAACTTAGACAGTGTACAGAAGACCTCATAGGTTGGGAAATGGGGCATCATAGGTCCAAAGATGATGGTTCCGAATATAAAATCCTTCATTAAAAAGGCAACACTCCCTATAAGTACAACAGCTAAAGTTGCTCGAATTAAATGCCATCTTAATTCTTCTAAATGGTCTAGAAACGACATTTCATTAGGGGTCTTTTTGTTTTTTGTCATTAGAGTATTCCTTCGTTTATTAAATTATGTAAGTGTACTATCCCTTTATATTGGTCACCATCCACAGCTAGTAGCTGAGAAATGCCTTTAGCCTGCATAAGTTCTAAAGCCTTTATGGCCAAAACGTTCACATCTATTGTCTTAGGGGTGTTGCTCATAATATCCTTGGCGGTTAACCCGTAGATGTTATCGTACTTGTTTAGCATTCGTCGTATATCGCCATCGGTAACGATGCCCACTATCTTATTGTTTTCCATCACCGCGGTGGCACCCAACATTTTTTCAGAAATTTCTACAATCACCGATTTTACATCGCAACTAATGTCCACTTGGGGCACTTGGTTGGTGGTGGCCAGGTCCCCTACCCGTAGGTAGAGTTTTTTGCCTAAGGCACCTCCTGGATGGTATTTTGCAAAATCCTTGCTACTGAACCCTTTTAACTCCAATAGGCATATTGCAAGGGCATCGCCCATTACCAATTGAGCCGTGGTACTGGTGGTTGGGGCTAGGTTGTTGGGGCAGGCTTCTTTTTCTACATAGGTGTTTAGTACAAAATCTGCCTGCTGGGCTAAAAAGGAGTCTTTGTTCCCTGTCATCCCTATCAATTTGTTGTTCCCGCGTTTAATTAAGGGGACCAGCATTTTAATTTCCGCTGTATTGCCGCTTTTGGATATACAGATCACAACATCGTTCTCCTGTACGGTCCCTAAATCCCCATGGATGGCATCTGCTGCATGCATAAAAATAGAGGGCGTACCAGTGGAGTTTAGGGTGGCAACAATTTTTGAAGCTATTAAGGCACTTTTTCCTATACCTGAAATAATTACCCTACCTTTGGAGGTGCGAATGTATTCAACGGCTTTGGAGAAATCATCGTCTAAAAGGGAGGAGAGGTTGTGGATCGCCTCGGCCTCATTTTCAATAGCTTTTTTCGCTATGGCCAGTATATTATGATTACTCAAAATAATGTTAAATTATGTGGTGAAATTTCTATCCTAAAAGAAAATCTTATATTTAAATCGGTAAAATTACATAAACTAAAGTATATAGGATATTTTAATTTTCAAGAAATTAATTTCTGCAAAATAATTAAATAAAAACTGAAAAATTACTTAACTTAAAGAATTTACTTTTGGTGTAGTGGCCAAATAACATGAAGAAAATGGTAAAGTACGGTATGAGTATTGATGAGGTCGATTTAGGTGCCTACCTAAAAAAATATTTTGGATTCTCCCAGTTTAAAGGATTACAGGAAGATGTAGTTAAAAATATAGTTCAGGGAAACAACACCTTTGTAATTATGCCCACTGGAGGGGGGAAATCTTTGTGTTATCAGCTTCCCGCATTAATGTTGGAAGGGACGGCCATTGTGGTTTCTCCCTTAATCGCTCTAATGAAAAATCAAGTGGATGCCATTCGTGGAATATCCGAGCATACTGGGGTAGCCCATGTGTTAAACTCCTCCCTAAACAAATCAGAGGTTAGACAGGTTAAGGAAGATGTTAGCTCCGGGGTCACCAAACTTTTGTACGTGGCTCCAGAATCGCTGACCAAGGAGGAGTATGTGGATTTTCTACAAAATGAAAAAATTTCTTTCGTTGCCGTAGATGAAGCGCATTGTATTTCTGAATGGGGGCACGATTTTAGGCCAGAATACCGTAATTTAAAATCCATTGTTCAGAGGCTAGGGGATAATATCCCTATTATTGCTCTTACGGCTACTGCAACTCCAAAGGTGCAGGAAGATATTATTAAAAACTTAGGAATTGGGGATGCAGAGGTCTATAAGGCTAGCTTTAATAGACCCAATCTTTTTTACGAGGTAAGGCCAAAAACCAAGAATGTAGATGCCGATATTATCCGTTTTGTAAAACAGAATCAAGGGAAATCGGGGATTATCTATTGCTTAAGCCGTAAAAGAGTGGAAGAACTAGCCCAGGTGTTACAGGTTAACGGAATTAGCGCGGTCCCTTATCACGCGGGTTTCGATGCCAAAACCAGATCTAAATATCAGGACATGTTCCTAATGGAAGATGTAGATGTGGTAGTGGCTACTATTGCCTTTGGAATGGGAATAGATAAGCCAGATGTTCGTTTTGTAATCCACCACGACATTCCTAAAAGTATCGAGAGCTATTACCAGGAAACCGGAAGAGCCGGTAGGGATGGGGGAGAAGGTCACTGTTTGGCCTTTTACTCCTATAAGGATATAGAAAAATTGGAAAAATTTATGTCCGGGAAACCCGTGGCAGAACAAGAGATCGGAAACGCCCTGTTACAGGAAATAGTTGCCTATGCAGAAACTTCCATGTCTAGAAGAAAATTTATCCTCCATTATTTTGGGGAGGAATTTGACGAGGAGAACGGTGATGGTGCGGATATGGATGACAACTCCCGTAATCCTAAGGAAAAACAGGAAGCTAAGGACAATGTTCTTAAGGTTATTCAGGTGGTATCCGGGACTAGTGAAAAATTTAAATCCAAGGAGGTTGTCAAGGCGCTAACCGGTAAGGTCAATGCCCTTATTTCTTCCCATAAAACGGAAGAAAAGCAGTTTTTCGGTATTGGTAAGGATATGGATAAAGGCTATTGGATGGCCCTAATCCGTCAAATGCTGGTAGCTGGTTTACTGAAAAAGGAAATAGAGCAGTACGGAATTTTACAAGTAACGGCTTCAGGTAAGGAGTTTTTAAAAAATCCTACCTCTTTTATGATGACTATAGATCACGTTTACAATAAGCAGTCAGACGATGCTATTGTAAGTGCAGCAAAAGCTGGTGGAGGCGTGGCAGATAATAGGCTGCTAAAAATGCTCAGGGATCTAAGGAAGAAACAGGCCAATAGGCTAGAGGTACCTCCATTTGTAGTGTTTCAGGATCCTTCTCTGGAGGATATGGCATTAAAATATCCAGTTACCGTAGAAGAGCTTGTCAATATCAATGGGGTAGGGGAAGGAAAAGCCAAAAGGTATGGAAAGCCCTTTTTGGAGCTAATAGCCTCTTACGTGGAGGAAAACAATATTTTACGGCCCGATGATTTAGTGGTAAAAAGTACCGGTGCCAACTCTGCCTTAAAATTATATATCATTCAGAATGTGGACCGCAAGTTGCCTCTAGATGATATCGCTTCGTCCAAAGGATTGGAGCTAGAGGAGCTTATTAGGGAAATGGAGCAGATAGTCTATAGTGGGACCAAGTTGAACCTGGATTATTGGATCGATGATATTTTGGATGAAGATCAGCAGGAAGAGATCCATGAATACTTTTTGGAAGCGGAGTCCGATGGTATAGAAGAAGCTTTAAAAGAGTTTGATGGGGATTATGAAGATGAGGAACTTCGCTTGTATCGACTTAAATTTATAAGTGAAGTGGCCAATTAGGTTGTAATGCCTAAAGAAAACAAAAAATCCCCGTTTTAGCTAAAACGGGGATTTTTTTTGTTTTGTACATACTGTATAGTTATTGAACCGCACTTTCTAGCAAGGTTAGTTTCTTGTTTTCCGCATCCAAAGAGGCCTTTATACCAATAGGAATGGTGAAGTTATGGTCTATATGTCCAAAAGAAAGTCCGTATACGGCAGGAATATTTAAAGCTGCTATCCTATCCAAAATAACTTCCTTTAAGGTAAAGGTGGTGGGGCCAGGTGTTCGGTCGCAACCCTTAAACACCCCCAAGGCCACCCCTGCAGCTTTATGTAAGGTTTTGCTCTGCATTAATTGCGTTAGCATTCGATCAATACGGTAGGGGGCCTCCTCAATTTCCTCTAGGCAGACAATGGCATCTGTAAAATCTATTTCATCGGGTGTGCCTACTAAGGCACTGACCAAGGTAAGGCTTCCACCTAGCAGTTTACCTTTCGCTTTACCAGGGCAAATGGTGTATCGCTCATATTCGGGTTTTTTGAATTCTGGCTTGTCCGGGTAATTTTTATTCACCAAGGGTTGTTTTGATCTGGTGTCCATTACCACTTTTTCCAATTGGGCAATACTGTAATCGTCCGTAATAGTACTCCCTACAGGTCCGTGAAATGTTATTAATCCCGTCTTTTGATACATGGCATTCAATAAGGCCGTTATATCACTAAATCCAATAAAAACTTTTGGGTTCTTTCTTATAAGGTCAAAGTCTATCATGTTCATGATGCGTGTGCATCCGTAGCCCCCTCGTGCACAAAGAATGCCCGCTACCTTGGGATTGGCAAAGATCTCATTTAAATCTGCTGCTCTTTCTTCATCCGTATTGCTAAAATAACCATGGTTTCCAAGAATGCGGTCTGTATGGAAAGGAATAAAACCCATCGTCCTCAAGGTGTCCTTTGCTTGTTCTAAAATATTGGGAGGTATGGCAAAACCGGGTGCAATGAGCCCTATAGTGTCACCTCTTTTTAATGCTCTTGGTTTTACGGGGGATATGGAGGGTAGCATCGGGTTGGGTTGACCTAATAAGAGGGATGGGGCCATACAGGCAATGCCTACGCCACTGGCTTTTTTTAAGAATTGTCTTCTCTGTTGCATAAAATTGGGTATATGGGCTAAAATAGCAAATTTCCATATAAAAAGGGAGGGGCTAGCTGGTATGCTCCCTCCCTGTTTCAATTTCTATGCTGGTATTTATCGGGCAGACGGTCCGCCACTAGACTCTGACCTTCTCAATTGTCGTTGGATTTTTCTGATGGCCGATTCTATGGATTTTTCCGGTTCAATGATATTGAATTCGCCCCAAAAGTCCGGATCTGCAAAGCCCGATGCCTCATCGCTTAAAATTACGGAAGTTCTTAAGCGGTCTTTATATTTAGGCAATGCTCCCGAAATGTTCTTTTCCCAATCTGTGACTGCCATTTCACAGCTCATACTGTAAATGGAATTAAAAAGTTTGTCGTCCCAATCTATCTTAAACACCAAAAGTACATTGCTGTACCCGTAGTACCAACGACCGTTCTTTTCCCTGTAATCTACCCTATAGGCAATGTCGGTTGGCCACACCTTGGCCTTAGCAGGTTTTTTGCGGACAAATAGCCGCGCAGCTTCTTCCCTGTCCGTGATGTTAAGGGAGAAAACGGCACTTGTTAGAATCTTATTTTCCCCGTCTATATATAATCTTCCCTGATATAAGGGGGCGGTTATATAGTCTTTTTGTTTAAAATTTATTACATAGATCAATCTATCGTTGATACGGGTGGAGTTTTCATAGCTAAAGTTATAATTATCAAAGGAGTCTTCGGAGAAAATATATTGTGGGTATTTCACCATATCTACAAATAAGGCATTGAAGGGACCGCCCTGTAATTTTAAAACCACCGTATCTAACCTACTGTAGTCCGTACTTTTTCTAGACTTATATAGTTCAACCACATCTTGCCGATCGGTATTGTAAGGGGTTTTGTAAATGTTCACTACAGCTTCGGAAAGAGATACGTTTCTTCTTCTTTTTTTTATGGTTTCCCTATAAAAAGCGGTCATGATGGTAGGATCCTCAAAATAATTCTCCCCTCTTCGCTTTAAAGTTTCCCGTACTAAATTTCTGGGGTCCTTTGGTATAGAGAGGCTAACTTCGGGAAGTTCTATGGTAGAGGTTTGTAGGGTGATATCATTTTTTCCATCTTCTAATTGCGCCAGGGGTATTATTTTGGTTTCGTATCCAAGAAAGGAAATGGCCACCTTGCCCAGAACAATGTCTTTGGGAACTTTTAACGAGAACTGACCCTCTGCGTTGCTCACTGTGGTAATATTGGTGTTTTCTATGGAAATATTGGCCAATACCAAAGGTTTGTTGGTTTGGCTGTCTATAACCGTACCCTGATAGCTGATAAAGTTAGCCTCTGGGTCTGGGAGGTCCTGCGCCCATAGCTGTCCTGATGTTCCCAGGAGTAGCAGGACCTGGAATACGGTAGCCAGGATGCCTATTCTTAAAGAGAAAAGTTTCTGTTTCATTGGATGTCGCTTTTGGAGGGGTACGCTATTTACTATTATTAGCTTTCTGGGAGTGGTCTCTACTGACCCTGAAAGGGTTGGTGCCCCCTTGCTTGTTAAATTCAGTATGTCAATATATAATCCCCATACGTGTCTGGGGCGTATCTCAACTTTCTATTGAGACCTAGAAGATCGTTGCGGTGCCTATTCCTCTTATTTCCTTGTTAGTAATACCATTTACAAACTATCTAAGTAAAACAGATCGGATTAAAGGGCGGGAAAGTTCCTATATACAAGGTAGTGATTTTAAGTGAGATTCCCTAAAAATTAAAAGGCTAAATAGGGGAGGGATGCGGAGTGAAAACAGGTTTCGGAATGGAGGTGTTGAGGCAGTGAAATGAACACTGCCTCCAAATATGTCCTCTAAATGTTCTATTAGGGCGTTGTGCCTGCTTATGGATTTAATTTCTTAAGGTCAAAAATATCTTTCCTTCTATCTTTTAAATTACGGACGCTGCCAAATTGATTCAGTTCGGTGAGTAGGTCTAAATCTAGGTCTACAATTAGTATCATCTCTGTATTTGGCGTTGCTTCGGCCTTTATTCCATTGGCCGGAAAGGCAAAATCACAGGGGGTAAATACCATGGATTGGGCATATTGTATGTCCATATTATGTACCTTGGGGAGGTTACCCACACTTCCTGCTATGGCCACGTAGCATTCGTTTTCTATTGCTCTTGCTTGGGCACAGTTGCGCACCCTGGAATACCCGTTCTGGGTATCGGTGAGGAAGGGAATAAAAAGAATATCCATGCCTTCGTCTGCAAGCAGTCTGCTTAGTTCCGGAAACTCGGAGTCGTAACAAATTAGAACCCCAATCTTACCGCAGTCCGTCTCAAAGGTTTTTAACTGGTTTCCGCCCTGCATGCCCCACACTCGTTCCTCATCTGGGGTAATATGCAATTTCTCGTAACTTTCCTTAGTTCCGTCCCTTTTGCACAAGTAACCAACATTGTATAGTTTGCCATCTTTCATTTCGGGCATGCTACCGGTAATAATATTGATGTTGTAGGTGATGGCCAATTCGGAAAACCTTTGTACAATGGTAGCTGTGTGCTGTGCCAATTTACGGATGGCTTCAGATTCGGGTAAATGGTTGTCCTCTGCCATTAACGGGGCATTGAAAAACTCTGGGAATAGGGCAAAATCGGAACGATAACCAGATACGGAATCTATAAAATATTCTGCCTGTTGCAGTACATCGTCCAAGTTTTTATAGGGCCTCATCTGCCATTGTATTAATCCTACCCTTACTACCCTTTTATTGGTAGTTGGTTCTTTTACTACCTTTTCATAATAGATATTGTCCCATTTTAAAAGTACGGCGTAATCATTGGACGCGGCATCCCCCTCTAAGTAATTTTTTAAGACCCTAGTGGGATAAAAGTCGTTCGAAATTTGAAAATTAAGCACGGGGTCGTGTATCTCTTTTCTCCTTACCTTGTCTATATAATCCTTAGGGGAAAGGGTGTCCATATATTTATGGTAGTTGGGAATACGTCCGCCAAAGGCGACCCCTTTTAAATTTAGGCGCTCACATAGGTCCTTACGGTAATCGTAAAGTCGCCTTCCCAATCGCATTCCCCTAAATTCCGGTTTTATAAAAACTTCTATGCCGTATAGGATATCTCCCTCGTCAGTATGCGTGTTAAAGGTATAATTCCCCGTAATCTGCTGATAGGTATGTTGGTGATCAAAGTCGTTGTAATTGATAATGATAGAAAGGGCACAACCCGCTATTTGATTGTTCACCTTTATAACCACTTGTCCTTCCTGGAATTGCTTTATTAGCGTTTCTATTTGGTGCTCTTGCCAATAGGCATGGGGCATAGTGGTATAGGAGGCTATCATGGCCGTTTTAAGCTCCTGATAGTCGTCCAGACATAAATAGGATAACTCTATGTTTTCTATGTTCTCAAGGTTGAATTTAGTATCCATTATCTGGTTTTTATTATGGGGTCTTAGTAGGTTTTAGGAGGTTTTGGACGACTCACTAATCATGGCCTGTATTTCCTGTAATTCCTTATCCGTTAAATCGCGCCATGTTCCCACGGGAATATCCAAATGGAGGTTCATGATCCGGATGCGTTTCAAGGAGGTTACATTGTAGTCAAAATACTCGCACATGCGACGTATTTGCCTGTTTAGGCCCTGTGTAAGTGTGATTTTAAATTCATATTTATCCAGCTTCTCCAACTTACACTTCTTAGTAACTTGACCCAAAATAGGAACCCCGTTACTCATCTTTTCCAAAAACTCATCGGTAATGGGCTTATCTACACTTACAATATAATCTTTCTCGTGGTTGTTGCTGGCTCGTAAAATCTTATTTACAATATCGCCATCATTGGTCAGTAGAATTAGTCCTTCACTGGGTTTATCTAGTCTGCCAATGGGGAAAATTCTACTTGGGTAGTTAATATAATCTACAATATTGTCCTTCTCCCTTTTGGTGTCTGTGGTACACACAATTCCAATAGGTTTGTTAAAAGCAATATAGACTGGTTTAGCTTGGGGTTCATTGATGAGTTTCCCATCTACACGTACCTCATCGCTCTCGGTAATTTTAGTTCCCATTTCTGGAACTTTACCGTTAATAGTGACCCTGCCTTGGTCTATTAGTTTGTCTGCTGCTCTCCTAGAGCAGTAGCCCATTTCACTTAAAAATTTGTTTATCCGTGTGCCTTCCTTCTCTTTCATGTCCGCTCCTTAGTCCCAATGGTGAGTATGGGGTTTTAGAGGCGAAATATACTGAAATAAACTTTTATATGGCCTAATATACCTGCAAGATATTTTTAGCTATCCTGCAGGTTGAAACCTAGGTTGTCTTGACTTATTTTTATAAGGATTCCGTGACTTCCGTTTGAATTTCTTTTTCCAATTCCCTTTCCATTTTATCAAAGAATAATAACTCTGCATAAAATTGCCAATCGAAGTTTAGGGATTGATTGGCCAAATGAACGTGGTGGTCTTGGTCTAAAATATAATTACTGGGCTTTGTGAGTATTCTGGTTTTACTATATACCTCTTCCAGTTCTTTTCTGAGGGAGGCAAAGCCCGATTTTAATTCTTTTAATTTTTGGGCGGAAGCCTTTATTTCATCCTGACTTACAGCCTCGTCATATTCCTTGAGTGCCAGTAATAATTTAGGACCATATTGAGCCAAGTTATTTACCTGCTCGTATACCTGTAGGTTGTAATCGTTTCTTAAGGCTTTAGCGCGGGCCAATTTAATTTTCTCAGCAATACTGTCTGTAAGTTTCATATATGCCTCTGCCTTTTCCAAACGATCTGAGTGCTCTTTGCTCCATTCTCCTTTGTTGTTCATGTCGGGAAAGTCTATTAGTGCCTTTTCTAACGGATTCTCCATGGACTTTAGGTAGTTTCGTTGGTTCCCTTTTAGCAAAGCGTTTTTCCAGAAAGCTACTGGCCCTTCTAATTCGCTAATAAAGGCGTTGTTTGCAGCAGCCATTGTGTGTCCGTACTCACGTTGTCTAAAGGCAGTTTTAATTTCTTCGTTGCTGCGTTTATCACCAACCCAAGTATATTCTGCAAAGGCTAGGATGCCACGCATATATAATTCAAAATGCGGGGAGTCATCGTCCCATAGGGTTAGTAGTAATCCCTTGGAGCCACTGTCTATGGAGTTTACCGCAAATGCCCGTATGCTTTCCATATTGCTGTCGTTTTGTGGCATCAGTACCCATCGGGTCTGCCCAGCGGTAGCGCCCATTACTTCCATTCCGTGGTCTTTAAACCACTGCATGGCCTTTATATTACCAATTGCTTGTGGGGTTTCGTAATTCCAACGCATATAAACGCAGTTCTTAGGGAAATCGTCTAAGAACGCTAGTAGTTTATGTTCGTTTTCTTCCCACACCTTATTTACTTCCTCTTCGGTCATTTCGGGTTTAAACATGGGGGCGTATACATCTGCCTGTTGCAAGGGCATGTCATCCCAGAAAATTGGGGTTCTGCCATGTTCTTCCGCAAATTCAGCTACTTTGTTTAGCCAAGTAAGTTGTAATTTTAAAGCAGGTTCCTTGCTGCCTCTACCAGTAGTATGAACCTCATCGCCGCCTACATGTAGGTATTGTCCGTGAGGGAAAGCTTCCATAGCATCCAGATACTGGTCAAATTGTACCTCGTAAGTTTTTGGGTCTAGCGGATTGAAAGCCCAATCCCTGCTAGGGTCATCCCTAAGGTCATAATACGCTGGGTGCTTTAGAATAAAAGAGGCGTGACCCAAACCTTGTACAAGTGGACTGATAGCTATATTGCGCTCCTTGGCGTAGTCGCTTATTTTTCCCCATTCCTCTATGCTTAACGCATCATCCGAGGCAATGATAGGTTGCCGCTTAAATTTTAATTTATCCTCTATTTCTAGAATTATTCCGTTTATCTTATAACTGGCCAATTTATTCATTAAACCATAATAGTATTCCGTAGTTTCTAAATGATGCTTAACATCAATATGTACTGCCCTAAAGGAAAGTTCTGGGAAGTCGGTAATTTGGCATAGAGGTAGATTGGCGTCTTGGTCTTTGGCATCCTCATAGATTTGCTCCAAAGTGGCAAAAGCATAGAAGAGGCCCGCTTTATCTTTTGCCTTAATGTTAATCCCATTGGGTTGTATGGATAAGGTGTACCCTTCAGAGGGCAAATCCAACTCACTGGCTATTTGGTAGGAAAGGGGTGATGCCCCTGTGAGTTCTTCCGATAGAGGTAAAATTCCGCGGGTAAGTACGGGTAGCGCTTCCTGGTTTGCAGCTTTCGCAGTGAGTGCTGTGGAAGGTGATAAGGAACTTATTCCCGTTATGTTAATTTCTTGTGGTTGTGGCAACAGATTAAAATCGCCCAATTTTGGTTCTTTACTAACACAGGAAAGGAAAAGTAAGGTGCAAGCAAATAGGATCGTACTGGATATTCTTTTCATAGGGTAAGGTTGGTTAATTTATTTTAAGGAGGTTAAATTTGATGAAAACTAAGCCTTAAAGATAGCACTTTAGCCAAGTGATTCGGAATCAAAACAACATATTGGGGGCAGATGTTATAGGTATAACAAATTGATGCCCCCACGTGCTTATACACCAAATTGTTCCAAATGGTGGTTTAGGTGTTTGTAAAAGAGATTATTCCACTCAGATATGTTTAGTTTACCAAAAGAATGGGATTCTTTTCGGTCAAAATATTCCTGCCCTAGTTTTTGGGTTTTTTTAAGGTAATCGATCAACCTTTTCTTTTCAACCTCAAAATCCCTCTCATCCGTAATAATAAATGCCGGTGCAGTCCTGCTATTTCGTTTGTAGGGTGTTTCGTTTACTACAGTGGGTTTTACAAAAAGCTTGAGCATAAACTTAACAAAAGCGTTGGGTTTAGGATGTTTGTCCGTGTAAACCATTTCATAGGGCACGTTGCAGTGGGCCAGCATTTGAGTTGCATTCATTTTACCCCATTTTGGGGTGGTGGTCGGATCTAATGTATTTATTCTTTGTATAACTTCCTCAGTTACTTTAAGGTCAAATATATTTTTCATTGTGTGTATTTATTATAAAGATTAACTTTTAAAGAAGCCAAATTTAGGCCACCCACAAAGATAGCAATAGCCATGGTTATAACCTATGTTTTTGGGGATATCGGTAGATGGCTTCTCAAAGGTCTTGCGCTATCGAGTACGCTTAATACACCCTAGTTTAAGCTAGGAACATTATGGTAGGAAGATTGTTGCCTCTCTTATAATAGCTGGAATAAAACTTATTCCAAGTAAATCCATTTCCCGGTGCGGGCACTTTCTTTTGCAGCTTCCAATATTTCCATGACCACCATATTGTTTTCCAGGGCAGGTAGGTCGTAGTCTTCTAAGGTGATGGAATTGTTGATTACTGCTACCAATAGGCTAAAAGGATCCCTATACGGATCGGTCAGGGGATTAAGGGTCTGCCTTTGTTCTATTTTATGGTCTTTTAATCTAAATCTTAGATCGGCGGAGTTTTCGCTGATGAGGTAGCCAGTACTTCCATAGACTTCCATATCCTTCCGTGAAAAAGGCCAATTCCAAGAGGCTTGGATTATGCCCTGCATTTTAGGATAACGTAACAAAATAGTGGCCTCATCCTCTACTTTTGGATAGATATCGGGCTTTATAGACTGGGTTAGGGCCATAACTGCCTCTGGTTTATCACCTTTTGTAAGCCAAGTAATCAAGTTGGCTCCATAACAGCCAAAATCTGTCAAGGCTCCCGCACCGTTCAGTATTGGATCGGTAAGCCATTCCAAAAATTCCTTGCTCACCCCAATTTCCTTAGGTCCTTCATGTCCGTCGTGTACTACTATTTTCCGTAAGTCCCCTAATTGTTGGGACTGCACCATCTCATAAGCTTTATGATTGGTGGCGTACCAGCTGGTTTCATAGTTAGTGAGGAGGTGAATAGCATGTTTTTGGGCCAAAGCCTTCATTTTTAAAGCGTGTTCCATGCTTACGGCCAGTGGCTTTTCTACCATTACATGGACCCCTTTTGGAGCGCAGGCTTCCACCACGGATAGGTGATCATAGACACTGCCAAAGGCGGCAACAGCCTGGGGCTGTACCTCTTCGATCATCTCTTCTAAGGAGTCAAAAACAAGGTCTAAGGAAAAGCCATAGTGTTTGGCAAGTCTAGCCACCAACTCCTTGTTTGCTTCCGCGATTCCTACAATTTCAACATCGCCTAGATCTGGTCTGCCTAATATCCAATGAACGTGATCATGGGAGAGTCCGGCCACTCCTAGTTTAAGAGGCTCCTTGGAGGATTGGCCGAGTACGCTCAATGGCATTGCTAAGAGTAAAAAAAGGGAGGATAGGAGAAATAGTTGTCTCGCAATAGTTTTAGGGTGTGTTCTTAACCCATCAGTCTTTTTATCCATTTTAGTTTGCTTTTTGTATGGGGGTGGTACTTTAGGTTGGGTTCTATCCAGGTGGGCTTGTCCAAGATGCCTTTGTAATGTGAGAAGGCTCTAAACCCGTGCTCGCCATGATAAGCTCCTATACCGCTATCCCCAACACCGCCAAATCCCATATGGCTATTGGTAATATGCATCACGGTATCGTTAACGGCACCACCTCCAAAGGAGATTTGATTCAATACCTTTTGTTTGACCATTTTATCCTTTGTAAACACATAGCAGGCTAAGGGCTTTGGGCGTTCCTTTATTTTGGCAATGATAGCATCCAGATCATCGTATTCTAATACGGGGAGGATGGGGCCAAAGATTTCATCCTGCATTATCGCGTCCTCAAAAGTAATATCCGTTAAAATAGTGGGTTCAATAATTCGGGCATCCAAATTGTATTTCCCGCCTGTATAAACCTTATCGGTTGCTATCAACTTAATCAGTCGGGCTACATGTGCATCGTTTATGATTTGTACATAGTTGTCTTCCTCTACCTTAAACTTGGAGTCTTCTATTTCTTTCTTGGCCAGTTCTAGAAATTCACTTTTAACGGACGTATGTACTGCCACATAGTCTGGCGCAATACAAGTCTGACCAGCATTTAAAAACTTGCCCCAGATTAATCGCTTTACCGTCATTTTTAGATCACAATCTTCGGTAATAATGGCCGGACTCTTACCTCCCAACTCTAAGGTTACGGGAGTTAGGTTTTTTGCAGCTGCTTGATAAACAATTTTTCCCACGGGAACGCTGCCGGTAAAGAATATTTTATCGAACTTTTGATTTAATAGTTCCGTAGTTTCAGGAACACCACCTTCTATAACCCTAAAAAAATGCGGGTCAAAATTTTCATTGATCAGCTTAGCCATAACCCTGCTAGTATGTTCGGGAAGTTCACTGGGCTTTAGGATAACCGTATTTCCTGCAGCTATGGCCGCTATGGCCGGTGCTAGGGATAATTGGTAGGGGTAGTTCCATGCACCAATGATTAAACTTACTCCCAGAGGTTCTGGAATTACATACGATCGGGCAGGCAGATTTACCAAATTGGTCCTCACTCTTTTTTTCTTAGACCACTTCGGAAGCTTTTTAATAGCCTCCTTAATATCGTGATAAAGCAAGCTTATCTCGGTTGTATAGCTTTCAAAGGCCGATTTTTTAAAGTCGGTGTAGATGGCCTCATGGAGCATTGTCTCATTTTCCCTGAGCAATGATTCCAGCTTCTTTAATTGTGAAATCCTAAAGTCTACCTCCTTGGTAATATTGGTTTGGAAGAATTTTCGTTGAGCTGTAACAATTGCCGGGATCGTATCCATGATAATCGGTTTAGTGTTTATTTCTATTGAACCATAAAAAGGGCATTGACAAAAAATAGTTTTCCATTTTCCCAAAAACCTCTGAACAGCGGATTGTCTACCATATAAATAACTTGTCCCTTTCCATGGTCTTCTACTCCAAAAACAAGCGTTTCGCTAATTTCTTTCCGTGCTTCGCTACCAGCAAAGCCCGAAATAGGATTGCTGTCCTTTTCCAAATAGGCCACATTCCCAGTTTTAAGCTTTCCATAGGCGTCTTTCCCCAGTTTCAAGGTGTAGTAAAAATCTGGATAGCCGTATGCCAAGGGGTGGGTAGTATCTACCTTGGTTTTAAATATGGCTCCGGTAATGCTGTTTTTTATGTATTCCCGCTCAGAGTCCTCATAGGGATATTGTTTCGGGAGGCTATCTTTCTCCATCGTCTTCTCTTTTATGGCAAAGCCTTTTTCACCGTTGATGCCCTTTATAGCTCCTCCCATGGCGATTAATTTTCCGCCATTGCGTACAAAACTCTTTAGGTCCTCCAGTTTTGATTCGTCAAAGAAGCTGCTATACCAGCCATTGGGTAAAATTAAAACGTCGTATTCGGATAGGTCTACCCTGCTGTAATAACTAGCATCCAATACTGTGACCGGATAGTTTAGTTGTTGTTCAAAGAAATGCCATACTTCACCAAATTGTAAGGTGCTGGTAGGCGAGCCAGATAAAATGGCGATTTTAGCATCTGTAATCATAGGCACCAAGCTCGAACCAAAATCCTTACCTTTTTCCACCAGCCCTGTTGGGGTAGGCGTAAGGGAAATTTGATGGTTTTGGGAAATGGCTTCCAAGGTGGCTGTAAAGTTCTTATGGTTTTTATTGTCGGCCTGGGTAATGATCAGGCTTCCTCGGTTAAAGGTCTTTCCTTGTGTGGTAAACGGCTGCTGGGCAAATCGCACCCTTATTTCCTGTTTTAATAATTCTGCCAGGAATCGGGCGTCCTTCATGCTGTTCCATTCCGCTAAATAGGCATAGGCATCCTTAGATAGTGCATTGGAGGTGTTGTTGGCTGCTTCTTTGGGGCCCGATTTTACCAATGTTTTAGAGGCAACAGCATCTAAGCCATAGGCGTAGGGTAAAGACCATGCGGTAATATCATAGGTGAGGGAATCGCTTAGTTTGGTATGGGGCTCCATAAGTACTTTTACCATGGTCCCCTTTAGTTGGTCTGTAGAGACCACCATATTTTGGGAAGTTGTTTTTATCGATTTAATTTTTCCGGACCGGTAATCAAAGCCTTTGGCGGAACCATTCTGGGCCCATCCAAAGGAAATGTCATGGGCTTGCAATAAATTACCCAGGGCTTCCAATTTATCGGGGTTACCGCTAAGAATATAGCTTTGGTATTCAAAATTGGTGTTGTTGAAGAATTTTTGAAACTGCTCGTTTAGCAGCTTGGTGTTTTGAGAGGCTACCTCTACGGTAGATAAGCCAGTAGTAAGGTGATGGGAGATACGGTCTTTTAACGTTAAGGTATCCCCAATTCCAGTGATTATTCCCAAGCCAGCACGTCCGCTACCTCCTTGCTCATAGGTCATACCAATACTCCCGTTATAGGTGGGGTAGGTGTCGCCGTAACTGGGATATAATAGGTCAAAAATCTCCTTGGTAAAATAAAACCAGCCGTTGGCATCAAAATATTTTGCATGGTTTTTCCCGATAACCGATTGGAAGTCGCGCTGAAAATCGGTCACCACTTCGTGATAAGGCTCTGCAGCTGGAGCAAAGAAATAGGGGTTGTCTACACCCTGTTCATGAAAATCTACATGGATATGCGGGAGCCATTGGTTGAAGATCTTTATGCGTTGCTGACTTTCTTTTTGTGTAAGCCAGGCCCAATCCCTATTTAGGTCGAACATATAGTGGTTAGATCGTCCGCTAAGCCAAGCCTCGTGGTGTTCCTTGCTGTTGGGATCTGGTTGGTGAGGGGTATTTTTATTTTGATAATACCAGTTTACATACCTATCGCGCCCATCAGGATTCATGCAAGGATCCATAATTACTACGGTATCCTCTAAATAGTCCTTTTTTTGGGTTAATAACTCATAGATGGTCTGCATGGAGGTCTCCGTGCTTACACTTTCGTTTCCGTGTACGTTATAGCTTAACCATACTATGGCCTTTTCGGCCAAATCTCCACCCTTGGTATTGTTTATGTGTGCTTCCTGGATGGCTTCTAAATTACTCATATTCCCTGGGCTAGAAACATAGGCCAAGATCAATGGTCTTTGTTCGTAGGTTACTCCATACTCTACTAGCTGTACCCGATCTGGGGCCGTTGAGGCAAGATAGTTGTAGTAATCTACCACCCTATGGTGTCTTGTAAAGGCAGTACCCAATTCATAGCCCAAAAACTGGGAAGGCGATTGTATTTCTTGTGCAATGCCTACTGTAGCTACTAAAAACAGTAGCGAGAAGAATAGTCTTTTCATATTAAAAAAATCGGTATTGAATAGCTCGAAACCAAAACTAAGGAATAATGCTGATATTCTGCAGATACATGTTAGATATACCTACATAAAATAATGGCTAACCGAACCAAAAAATGAAAAAGTCCGTATAAAATGGTTAATTAAACTTCTTAACGTATTTTTAGGACTTGAAAAATAGGGTTACCCCTATCTTTACCCAAGCAATTACCACTAATTTATGGAAGTAAAAGGCATACCCTTTAAAAAGACCGGTTATTTTACTAATTTAATATGCGATTATTTGGAGGGGACTCCTGATCTAGATCCCTTTTACAATAGAAAGCCCGAGCTTGGTGAATTTAAAGCTCAAATCAAGGAGAAATCCAACTTTCCCCTGGCCAATAGAAAGGTGTTAACCGAGGTGTTAATGGGGCAATATGAAAATTTCAAAATATCTAGCGGCACGGAGACCAATATCTTATTATTAAAGGAAAAATCGACCTTTACCGTAGTTACAGGGCATCAATTAAACTTATTTACCGGTCCTTTATATTTTTTATATAAGATTATTACTACAATTAACCTGACCAAATCCCTAAAAAGGGCGTATCCGGAAAATGATTTTGTACCGGTATACTGGATGGCTACTGAGGATCACGATTTTGAGGAGATCAATTACTTTAACTTTAAAGGGAAGAAATTACAGTGGAACAAAGAGGCTTCGGGAGCAGTAGGACAGTTAAATACCGAGGGCTTGCAGGCAATTTGCGATGCGTTTTCCAATGAGATGGGAAATAGTATCAATGCCAATAAACTAAAGGAATGGTTTAGAAAAGCCTATTTGGAGCATACAACCTTGGATGACGCTACCCGCTACCTGGCCAATGAACTATTTGGGGAATATGGCTTGGTGATTATAGACGGGAACAACCCCCAATTAAAAAATCTACTTATTCCCTATGTGGAAAAAGATTTGTTGGAGCAGCGTACCCATAAGATGGTTCAGAAAACCATAGCCAACTTAGAAGCCTTGGGCAAAAATTATGGCGTTCAGGTAAACCCACGGGAAATCAATTATTTTTATCTTATCGATGGCGTTCGCCAGCGCATAGTAGAGCAAGACGGGAGGTATTTTGTGATGGATACAAAGATCCGGTTTAGCAAGGAAGAAATTCTGGAAGAGCTAAAGGCGTATCCAGAAAGATTTTCGCCCAATGTGTTGTCCAGACCCTTGTATCAAGAGGTGGTATTGCCCAATCTATGTTATATAGGTGGTGGTGGGGAATTGGCGTATTGGTTGCAGTTAGAGGCCATGTTCAAGGATATGGGGGTGACCTTTCCCATGCTGTTGCTGCGAAATTCAGCTTTGGTGATCACTGCCAAGCAATGTGGGAAATTGGAGAGCTTACATATTTCCATTGAAGATTTGTTTTTGGATCAAAACAGTTTTATCAATAAGAAAATTCGTGAGATTTCAAATATCGATATCGATTTCACGCCTCAAAGGGAGCATTTAATTCAGCAGTTTAAAGAGATGTATAATTTGGCCGAAAAAACCGATGCCTCGTTTTTGGGTGCGGTGAAGGCACAAGAGGTGAAGCAGCTTAAAGGCTTGGATCATCTGGAGAAAAGATTGCTAAAAGCGCAAAAACGAAAATTGCAGAATCAGGTGGTCCGCATTACGGATATTCAGAACCAACTTTTCCCAAATAAATCCCTTCAGGAAAGGAACCTCAATTTTTCCGAGCTTTATTTGGAGTATGGAGAGCGGTTAATTCCCAGTTTAATGGAGGCACTTAACCCATTATCGGGGGATTTTACCATTGTGAAAATGGATTAGTCCTAGGGCTTCCTTAATCTCAAATAACACATTGTAACAGGTAGGATACTTTAAAAAAAACATACGCACTATGTCCATGCACAAAGTAGATTTTGAAATGGTAGAAATGACCTTGGATGTCATGAAATATGCCATTGGTAGACTCACTCATCCTGCTCCAGAATTGGGGAAGCCCAAAAAAGAGGAGGAGTTAAAAGCCTTGGTAGGGGAAACCATTACACCTTTGGGAATAGGGGGCGAGAAAGCCTTTACTCTGTTTAAGGATGAACTGCTAAAGGCCACCGTTCCTATAGACCATCCCAGGCATTTGGCATTTGTGCCGGCATCCCCAACCAAGGCTGCCGTAATGTTCGATCTGGTTACTTCGGCATCTAGCATCCACGGTGCTTATTGGATGGAAGGGGCTGGTGGAATATTTTGTGAAAACGAGGCCATGAAATGGTTGGTGTCCTTAACGGGTTTGCCAAGTGGAGCCTTTGGGGTGTTCACTAGTGGAGGTACCGCAGCCAATCTCTCGGCCATGGTAACGGCGCGGGAATATTGGCGGAAAAATCCAGATAATCGGAATAAGAAAGGGATTATTATTACTTCTAGCGGTGCCCACTCTTCCGTTAAAGCAATGGCGAAGGTGATAGATTGTGATGTGCTTTTGGTGGAGACGGAAGAAGAGATGACCGCGAAGGCCCTTCAGGAAAAAATAGCCTCCCTAGACCCATTAGAGCGTCAGCGTTTGTTTGCCATAGTAGCTACTGGAGGTACAACCAATGCAGGAATTATAGATGACCTTTGGGGCATAGGTAAGCTATGTGAGGAGGAGCATCTTTGGTTTCATGTAGATGCTGCCTATGGGGGAGGGGCTTTGGCATCCGAAAAGGCTAGACCTCTGTTTAAGGGCTTGGAAAAAGCAGATAGTATTACCATTGACCCGCATAAATGGCTTTTTTCTCCCTATGATTGCGGTGCTATTTTGTATAAGCAACCAGAACTTGCCAAGGAAGCACACTCTCAAGAGGGATCCTATTTGGAAATTTTTAATGACGAAGGGGCTCGCGGATTTAATCCTTCCGATTATCAAATACAGCTTACCCGTAGGGTTCGGGGCTTGCCGCTCTGGTTTTCATTAGCCGTTCACGGTACTGATAAATACGCGTGGGCAGTGGAGCGGGGAATGGAGTTGGCTCAAATAGCTGGAGAATTAATTACCAAAAACCCATTGGTAGAATTAGTAAGAGATCCCAGCCTCTCATGCGTGCTCTTTAGAAGGGTGGGGTGGACCGCACAGGATTATAGGGGCTGGACGTACAAAAACCATCGGGAGGGATTTGCGCTGGTGACGCCTACTAAATATAAAATAGCAGGGAAGTTTGAAACGGTAGCTAGGTTTTGCTTTATTAACCCCGCAACCACCCAAGAGGATATTGCCATGATCTTGGAGTCCATGGAATAGGGCAACGATAAAAAACACTAGGGAACCAAAAATTCGCCTTCCCATCCGTAGTCTAGTTTTGAGAAGAAGACGCGGGTGTGGTCGGGTGTTCCTAACTGTAAGTATTCTATTTTAAAGGGGGTGATCTTCACAATACAAAAATGATTTTCCGAGGGGAGGTACTCCAACTTGCCCGGACTTGCTATGGTGCTTCCGGGCGATTTAAGGGTGGTGTATTCTTTTTTAGCCAGCTCTGGGATGGAACTCCAATAAGCTTTCTTGGTGGCTTCATCACTTTTAAAATCAGCTATTCCCTCTATCCTAAGTTGCATTAGTTTTTCGGGATGATAAAGGAGGAGGCTTACTTTGTTGTTTTCTTTGATATGGGTGATTTTTTTTGAGCGTTTATCCGTAAAAAAAATAATGTTTAAATCACTATCTACCTCTCGCATTACCACGGTGCGGAGTCGTGCTACATGGTCTAGGCCCACGGTGGCAAAGGTGAAGTATCTAAAAGGATGGTCCTTTTCAGTAGGGCCTTTTAGTAGTTCCTGACTAATCTGCTCAAAGTAATCCGTTCCCATGATGTTTGTTGTTTGTGGAAATAAAGTTAAAAATAAAAAGTTGATTATAAACTGCTTTTTATTTTTCAGTAGTATCCAAGGAGGCTGAGGAGGGGAGCTTCTTAGTGAAAATTTTTTCCCATAGAATCTATAAGGAGGTTTAGGTATACAGTAGCAAGTTTGCCCGTTTACATTGGTTGGGCATCTGTATATTTAGGCCATATTGTTTTAATTAATCAGGATAGATGTAAATTAAATAGGTATTTTTGCCCTCATTTATGATGGTTTTCATAAATATCTATTAAAGATGTTTTTCTAAATTTTTCAAATTACTATTTTTGCCCATGCAAAATAACGTCCTCATTTTAGATTTTGGTTCCCAGTATACACAGCTCATTGCTAGAAGAGTTAGGGAGCTTAATATTTTCTGCGAAATTAAACCGTACAACCATTTACCCGAAGATTTATCGGAGTATAAGGCCGTGATTCTTTCTGGGTCCCCGTTTTCAGTTAGGGCTGAAGATGCTCCCAATCCGGACCTGTCCCAGATAAAAGGCAAGAAGCCACTTTTGGCAGTTTGTTATGGAGCTCAGTATTTGGCACATCACAACGGAGGAAAGGTAGCTCCTTCCAGTACTCGGGAATACGGTAGAGCAACGCTATCGTTCATCAATCATAAAGAGTCGTTTTTCGACGGAATTTCAGAAGGAAGCCAGGTATGGATGAGCCATAGCGATACCATAAAAGAACTACCTGTTAATTCCACTAGATTGGCCAGTACTCCCGATGTGGAAAATGCTGCCTATAAAATAGACGGAGAGGAAACCTACGGAATCCAATTCCACCCAGAGGTTTATCACACAACGGACGGAAAGCAACTATTAGAGAACTTCCTAGTTCATATTGCCGGTTTAGAGCAATCATGGACTCCAGATTCCTTTGTGGAGACCACAGTAGCTCAATTAAAGGAGAAAATAGGAGACGAAAAGGTGATCCTAGGACTTTCTGGTGGGGTAGATTCCACAGTAGCAGCAGTTCTCTTGCATAAGGCAATTGGGAAACACTTACACTGTATCTTTGTAAACAACGGATTACTTCGTAAAAATGAATTCCAGGCGGTACTGGATCAGTACGAAGGAATGGGATTAAATGTTAAAGGAGTAGACGCTTCGGCACGCTTTTTGGATAATTTAGGAGGAGTAAGTGACCCAGAGGCCAAAAGAAAAACGATTGGTAGGGTGTTTGTAGAGGTTTTTGACGATGAATCCCACAAGGTAGAAGATGCCAAATGGTTGGCGCAAGGAACCATCTATCCAGATGTTATTGAATCGGTTTCTGCCACAGGAGGACCATCTGCAACCATTAAAAGTCACCATAATGTGGGCGGATTGCCAGATTATATGAAACTGAAGGTGGTAGAGCCCTTGAGAATGTTGTTTAAGGATGAGGTGAGAAGAGTAGGTGCTAGCTTGGGTATAGATAAAGAATTGTTGGGAAGACATCCTTTTCCAGGACCTGGATTGGCAATACGTATTTTGGGGGATATTACCCGAGAAAAGGTTGCTATCCTTCAGGAAGTGGATGCCATTTTCATAAACGGACTCAAAGAATGGGGTCTTTATGACAAGGTTTGGCAAGCAGGTGCCATGCTTCTACCCGTAAATAGTGTAGGGGTAATGGGAGATGAGCGTACCTATGAGAAATGTGTAGCATTGAGAGCCGTTGAAAGTACGGACGGGATGACAGCAGATTGGGTGAACTTACCTTATGAGTTTTTACAAAAAACCTCCAACGACATCATCAATAAGGTGCGAGGGGTAAATAGGGTTGTATACGATATTAGTTCCAAGCCACCGGCAACCATTGAGTGGGAATAGGATCTAGTTAGGAAGAATAAACCTATATTTGGAGGTCATTTTATTATGCAATGTCATTAGTTGCGGTAAAATGACCTTTGCCAAATGGTGTCTAATTGCGTTTAATCTATAAAATCCAGGATAGTGAAATTAACTACAAAAGCAATATGTATGACCATGCTCCTTCTATTGGTTGGGGTAGGTGCTGTTGCACAAAAATTCACCACCCATTCTGTGAAGAAAGGGGAGACATTGGAGAGTATTGCAAAACAATACAAGGTTTCTGAACTTGGTATTTTAAAATACAATAAGGAGGTAAAAAAAGGTCAGCCAATAAGTACCAATACTATCCTTGTTATTCCGATGGGGGAAACGCCCCAAGGACCCGTTGTTCAAAAAGATGCGGAAGAGGAAAGTAGGATAGGTGCCTTGTTGGAGAAAATGCAGGGGGAAGATGTAGAAAAAGGAAGACCAGACCCGGTTGGGTTTATATCGCATAGAACCAGAAGAAGGGAAACACTCTACGGTATTGCTAAAAAATATCAGGTTAGCGAAAACGATATTAAGCGGTATAATAGGGAGTTGTATTCGGTTCAGTTGAAAAAAGGTATGACTCTTAAGATTCCCAAATACAGGAAAGAAAGGGAGCCAGAGGTAGAATATTTGGAAGAGGATTTCGAAATTCATTCCGTACAGCCAAAAGAGACTAGGTGGAGTATCGCCTATAGATACGGTATTACCTTGGATAGTCTGTTGGTCTTAAATCCAGACCTTTCCAAAACCACCGATTATTTGGCCACTGGGCAAGAGCTCTTGGTGCCTAAACTTATAAAAGGGAAAATCAAGAATCAACAAACCCAATTGTATACCTCCTATACGGTTCCTCCAAAACAGACCTTTTATAGTTTGGAGAAAAAGTTTGGAGTTACTGCAGAGGAAATTGTAAAATTAAACCCCCAAATTAGCGAACGAGGTGGATTAAAGGAAGGGATGGTACTTCAGATCCCCGTGAAATCCGGGCTTACGGACGCAGTAAATACGGAGAATTACAATTTTTACGAAGTAAAGCCAAAGCAAACCGAATTTTCACTTACCCGAAAATTAGGACTTACCTATAGGGAATTGTTGGAGTTGAATCCCGACCTAAAAAATGGATTGAAAGCGGGGATGATCTTGAAGCTGCCAAAGGACCAAACCGGGAATTTTGAGGTGAAAAATGCCCTTATTCTCGATAGAATCAATATGGTAGATAGTATTAATCCGCTCTATAGTCCAAAATTGATGTTTTTACTGCCTTTTAGGCTAGATAGGCTCAATTTAAATGATACCGTTTCTGTAACCAATGCCATTCAGAAAAGGAAAGATGTAAGGTATAGCCTCGGGTTGTATTCGGGGGCGTTAATTGCTATCGATTCTCTGGCCAAATTGGGGGTTTCGGTAGAGGTGAAAACCTATGACACAGAGCTTAGTAGAAATCGTACCAAGGATATTGTACAACGAGAAAACCTTCATGGGGTCTCTGCTATATTTGGACCACTAGATCCGGAGTCTGTCAAGGAGGTGGCTTTGCAGGCTGCTAACTATAAGGTGCCGGTGGTAGCTCCGTTGGCAGAGGGTAGCGACTTAAGCTTAAGCAATGTGTTTTTTGCCCTACCTTCTAGAGCGGTAATGCAGGATCAGCTATTGGATTATGTTTCCAATAATAGAACGGATCAAAAGATTATAGTTATCGCCGATTCACAAAATAAGAATACTGAGGCCACTTTACTTAGAAAGTTTCCTGGGGCTACTACGCTGACCTTAAAGGAAGATAGAACTTTAAATATCGATCAGATTTCCGCTTCCCTATCGGATAAAACCGAAAACTTTGTTTTCTTGGAAACAAATCAAGCCAATGTGGTGCACCATGTGGCATCCTTGCTGAATTCCTTTATAAGTGATAAGGTAACGATCAGGCTATTTACTACTAATAAAAATGTAGCATTCGACAATGAGGTAGTGTCCTACTCACATATGTCTAATTTAAGGTTTACCTATCCTTCCGCATCCCGGGAAGTGGGGAACAATTCATTTACTAGGGCCTACAGGGCTAAGTTTGGAGCAGAACCGGATATGTATGCGGTTAGAGGTTTTGATATTGCCTACGACCTTTTATTGAAATTAGCCTATAAAAACAATTTGATGGATGCCTCCAAACTTATAGGAGGTACGGAATATACGGGTAATAAGTTTGATTACGTTCAGAAAATCAACTCCGGGTATTTTAATAATGCCGCTTATATTATGGGATTCCAGGATATGAAAGTGGTAGAAATAACAGAATAAATATGACTTCCAAAGTAACCTATTTAGGAGATTTAAGAACAAATTGTGAGCACCTGCTATCGGGTAATAAATTTGTTACCGATGCGCCCTTGGATAACCATGGACTTGGGCAGGCTTTTTCGCCTACGGATACCATAGCTACCGGCTTGGCAAGTTGTATGTTTTCCGTAATGGGGATAAAAGCAAGAGACCTAGAGGTAAATCTTATAGATTCCGTTGCGGAAGTAACCAAATTTATGGAAGCAGACCCTAGGCGGATTGTAAGGATAGATGTGAACTTTAATTTGCCCAAAGATATTTCCGATAAAAACAGGAAAATATTGGAGCATACTGCCCGGACCTGCCCGGTTCACTATAGCCTTCATCCAGATATTGTTAGGAATATTTCCTTTAATTGGGTGCTCTAAATACTTATTTAATCACATTTTCTTTAAGGGGAAACCTCCATGCGCTTTAATTGCATTGCCAGTTATGAATCTAGTTCCAGATAAAAAACATTTAATAGAATTGGCGCATTACCGCATGCCTTTTGGGAAATTTAAAGGAAGGTATCTAGTAGACCTGCCAGAACCCTATTTGGTATGGTTTCAACAAAGTGGTTTTCCCGGGGGAAAGTTAGGAGATCTGCTAAAATCCATGCTGGAAATTAAAATAAACGGATTGGAAGGGTTAATTCGCAAAATTCAAAAAGATTTTCCACGGTATTAACTATAAATTGTGATTGCAATTCGTATTTTTGCTCGCGTTAAGAATTCAACCTAACGCTTCATGTCACAAACGAAATATATTTTTGTAACCGGTGGGGTTACTTCATCCCTAGGGAAAGGGATTATAGCGGCCTCTCTTGCCAAATTATTGCAGGCAAGAGGTTATAGAACAACGATCCAAAAACTAGATCCATATATTAATGTAGACCCTGGTACCTTAAACCCCTATGAGCATGGGGAGTGTTATGTGACCGATGATGGTGCAGAAACCGATTTGGATCTGGGGCATTATGAAAGATTCCTTAATGTACGTACTTCACAAGCAAACAACGTTACCACAGGAAGAATCTATCAAAGTGTGATAGAGAAAGAAAGAAGAGGTGAATTCCTTGGTAAAACCGTTCAGGTGGTGCCGCATATTACCAATGAAATTAAAGAAAGAATCCAACTATTAGGTAAAAACGGCGATTACGATATCGTGATTACCGAAATAGGGGGTACTGTAGGGGATATAGAATCCTTACCCTATATAGAATCTGTACGTCAGTTGCTATGGGAATTGGGGGATAATAACGCCATTGTGATCCATCTAACCTTAGTACCATATTTATCTGCGGCTGGCGAGTTAAAGACGAAGCCTACCCAGCACTCTGTTAAGACTTTAATGGAAAGTGGGATCAAGGCCGATATTTTGGTGTGTAGAACAGAGCACGAGATCTCCGACGATATCAAGGAGAAATTGGCGTTGTTCTGTAATGTAAAACCAGAAGCGGTAATACAATCCATAGACGCCTCTACCATCTACGATGTGCCCATTTTAATGCAGGAAGAAGGCTTGGATACGGTTACCCTTAAGAAGTTAAACCTAACGGATGATGTAGTTCCCGATCTTACCCATTGGAACCAATTCTTGGAATGGCATAAAAATCCAAAGAACGAGGTTACTGTAGGCTTGGTTGGTAAGTATGTAGAATTACAGGACTCTTATAAGTCCATCCTAGAATCCTTTACTCATGCGGGTTCTGTGAACCATGTGAAGGTAAAAGTGAAGTCTATCCATTCCGAGCATTTAAAAGGGAAGGCATTAGAGAAAAAGTTAACCGGATTGGATGCTATTTTGGTGGCACCTGGTTTTGGTGAACGCGGTATAGAAGGTAAAATAAAGGCCGTCCAATTTGCACGTGAAAACAAGATTCCATTTTTGGGCATTTGCCTAGGAATGCAAATGGCGGTGATAGAATACGCTAGAAACGTTCTTAAATTGGAACAAGCCAATTCTACTGAGATGGATGTCAATACCCCAGATCCAGTAATCAGTATTATGGAAGAGCAGAAGAACATAGAGAACAAGGGAGGAACCATGCGATTGGGATCTTGGGATTGTGAACTTGTGGATGGAAGCTTGGCACAAAATATTTACGGGGGGGCTAAGGTTATTTCCGAACGCCATAGACACCGCTACGAGTTTAATAACCAGTACAAGGAGGAGTTAGAGTCGGCAGGATTAGTAGCCAGCGGTATTAATAAGGAAACCGGATTGGTAGAAATTGTAGAGGCACCCTCCCATCCATGGTTTGTTGGTGTACAATACCATCCCGAGTACAAAAGTACAGTGGCAAATCCGCATCCTTTGTTTGTGGCCTTCATCAAGGCAGCACTAAAACATCAGGAAGAGCAAGCATAAGCAGCCGTCCAGTAAACTTGCAATTCGGAATTGGACTTTTATTACAAACTAAAAACCTCGCGCTAATTCGACACAGGTGTTCGGATTGGGCAAAAGATCAAGTAAAATAATACGTTAGATGGAAGAGAATAAATTGGATTTAAACACCATTATCGGCTTTGTGCTGATATTTGGAATCCTTGTTTTTATGTTTTGGCAAAACCAACCTACCCCAGAAGAGTTGGAAGCGCAAAAAGCCAAACAAGAACAAATAGAGGCTGCCAAAACGGTACCGGCCGAGGCTAATAATACGGTACCTGTAGAGGCAATTCCGGTAAATGCCAACGATTCAATTGCTGTTGCCAATTATAAAAATGCCATGGGTGCGTTTGGATATACCACCCCCAACGAGGGAACTACCGTTTTGGAAAACGACTTGCTTTATTTGGAAATAAGCAATAGAGGTGGACAGATCGTAGAGGCAAGAATGAAGGAATTTGTTACTTACGATTCTATTCCTGTTTATCTGATAAAGGATAATAATTCTAGTTTTGGACTTTCCTTTTCTACCTCAGATAATAGGGTGCTAAATTCTAAAGACCTCTATTTTGAACCATCCTTATCTACTTCCGGAGATTTACAGGTATTGTCCATGAAGGCCAAGGTATCTGCAGATAAGTACTTGGAGTATAGGTATGAGATGAAACCAGAAGAGTATTTAGTCGGATTCCAAGTGCGTTCACAAGGGCTTAACGGGATAATAAACAGTAATAATCCCATTAATTTAGATTGGAGATTAAAGGGGATACGACACTCTAAAAGTGTACAGTACGAGAATAGGTATACCAGACTTACCTACAACCATAGTAAAGGTAAAATAAGTAAACTCTCCGAAGGAAGTACGGACGAAGAATTGGAAAATGATGTGAAGTGGTTGTCGTACAGACAACATTTCTTTAGTTCCATTTTGGCTAATCCCAACAATTTTGAATCGGCTAAATTGCAGTCGGTTAATTTAGTGGAGGAAGAAAGTCCTAGCCAAGGTTTTACCAAGGAATTTGCAGCAGAAATACCCTTAAAATTAGAAGCTGGGGAGCTAGCCTATAATTTAAATTGGTATTACGGACCTACAGATGTAAAGGTTTTGGCACAGTACAAGGAGTTGGGCCTTGAAGATTCTATTCCCTTTGGATGGGGAATCTTTGGATGGATTAACCGATATATGTTTACCCCCATATATACTTTCTTAAGTTCGTTTTTACCTTATGGAATTGCGATTGTGGTTATGACCATTCTTGTGAGATTGGCCATGTCACCAGTAACCTATAAGTCCTATTTGTCCCAGGCTAAGATGAAGGTGTTAAAGCCAGAAATTACCGAGCTTAATGAGAAGCACAAGGACAATCCTATGAAGAAGCAGCAAGAAACCATGAAGCTTTACAGTAAAGCAGGGGTGAGTCCTATGAGTGGTTGTGTGCCTGCATTGTTGCAGATGCCTATATTTTACGCACTGTTTATGTTCTTCCCTACTTCCTTTGCCATGAGGCAAAAGTCTTTCTTGTGGGCAGAAGATCTTTCGTCCTATGATGCCATAGCTCAATTGCCATTCACTATACCGTTTTACGGGGATCACGTAAGTTTGTTCCCAATTTTGGCCTCCCTTGCGATCTTCTTTTATATGATGATGACTACTGGTCAGAACATGCAGACCCAGCCGGGAATGCCAAATATGAAGTTCATTCTTTATCTGTCGCCCTTAATGATGTTGTTCTTCTTTAACAACTATGCTAGTGGACTGAGTTTGTACTACTTTGTTTCTAACTTAATTACCATTTTGATCATGTTAGTAATTAGGAAGTTTATTTTGGATGAGGATAAGATCCATGCCCAGATTCAAGAGAACAAAAAGAAACCAAAAAAGGAAAGCAAGTTCCAACGAAAAATGAGGGAAATGATGGAGCAGGCCGAGGAACAGAAGAAATTAGGGAAGAAATAACAATTTCACCCTTATAAGAATAAGCTCCCAAGATTCGATATAAAATCGAGCCTTGGGAGCTTTTTGTTTGTTGAGCTTTGTGACTTAAAGTAGCTATCTCATGGAGGCGTTATGGACTATAGGCGTTAACATAATCGTTTGGTACTCCCTATGCATTATCACAGCTATTATAAGCTAGCCGCAAAATCTACTGCAGCTTGAGGTAGTAATACCTTATCAATTAAGTGTACTACGCCGTTAGAAGCTTTAATATCCACAGCAGTTATATTGGTATTGCTCTCCGAGGCATCTCCGATTACAAAAGTTTCTCCAGAGGCAATTACTTCAATACTATTTTCTGCATAGGCGGTAGCAACCATTCCCGCTGTTAAATCGGAAGCCATTATTTCACTAGGAATTACATGGAATAATAGGATGTCTCTTAATAAATCCTTTTCTGCCTGCGTATCAAAGTCGGCCAAACTGTTATAGTTGTCCCCAAGCGCTGCCAATAGGGCAACAAAGGCATCGTTGGAAGGAGCAAATACCGTGAAGGGACCATCTCCTTGCAATATAGCTACTAATCCAGCGTCTGCCTGTTGCAAGGCGCCAACCAAAAGACTTAGATCGTCTGTAGCTACAGCCAGCTCAACAATGTTCTTGGCCGTAAGGGAGGTAACAAAATCTATCGCTGCTTGTGGCAAAAGTACCTTATCTATTGTATGGGCTACCCCGTTGGATGCCATAATATCGGTTGTACCGATAGTAGCGTTCGTATCTGAGGCATCACCAATTACGAAGGCATCTCCAGAGGCGATAATTTCTATGTTATTATCTGGGTAGGCCGTAGCTACCATTCCAGCGGCTAAATCCGCTGCTAACACTTTTGCGGGAATGACATGGTATAAAAGAATGTTTTTCAATAACATAAGCTCTTCCTCTGTATCAAAATCGTCCAGGCTATTGTAGTTATCTCCTAGGGCATCCAAAAGAGCTGCGAAAGCATCATTAGTTGGTGCTAATACGGTAAAAGGACCTTCTGCGCCTAATGTTGCTTGTAAATCTACCTTAATTACAGCATCTTTTAAGACTGATAAGCTTTCTGTGGCAACAACAATATCTACCAGTGAGTTGCTTTTGTTAAGTTCGTCTAATACAGCCTGTGGTAGTAGTACTTTGTCTATGATATGAACGATACCGTTACTAGCCATAACGTTGGCTGAGGTAACATTTGCTTCTGTGTTAGTAGCATCCATTAGGGAAACTCCACTGTCTAAATTAACAGTGAGTGATTCATCCTGTACCGTTGTTAGCTCCTGACCATTAACTAAGTCTGTAGATTTAGCGCTAACTCCCGAAATAACGTGGTACGTTAAGATGGCGGCAAGCAGGTTCTTCTTTTCGTCCGTGTCAAAATCCTCTAGGGAATCGTAATTGTCCAAACTTGCAAACAAATCCGCAAATGCGGTATTGGTTGGGGCAAAGACTGTAAAAGACCCATCGCCACTTAAAGTAGCCACTAGATTATTATCAGCACTTTCATCTGCGGTCTGCAACGCGGCAACCAAATTGCTTAGAGCATCCGCACTTAGTGCAGTTTCAACAATGTTTTTACTGGGGATTTCTTCTTTCATATTGTCATCATCGTCATCGTTGCAGGATAAAATAAATAAAGATAATAGCATCAGGAAAGCCAATTTTTGAAAATTAATAAGTGTTTTCATAATAGTATGTTTAAAATGTTAAAAGCAAAACTGTTTAATGTTGGAACAATAAGTTTAAACAAAACTAGAAAAAAACAATGAATTTAGCACTATGCTTTTATTTTGTTTATACTTTTCATATAAAAGTTTAACATATTCAGGAGTTTTTCTATGCTTTAAATTGCAAAATCATAATTAAAAAGGAGTTTTAACAGCTGTTTTAGCAATACGGTTTTGGGAAATCATTAAAAAAATATTCTGGGCCACCCAATTTCCAATTTTGTATTTTTGCACTATAATTCGATGTAATGAAAAAGGTAGTTGTAGGACTTTCAGGTGGGGTAGATTCCAGTGTAACCGCATATCTATTAAAAGAGCAAGGGTATGAGGTGATTGGTCTTTTTATGAAAAACTGGCACGATGATTCAGTGACTATATCCAATGAATGTCCTTGGTTAGAGGATAGTAACGATGCCCTTATAGTGGCCGAAAAACTCGGAATTCCTTTCCAGACGGTAGATTTAAGTGCTGAGTACAAGGAGCGTATTGTGGACTATATGTTCCACGAATATAAAATGGGTAGAACCCCAAATCCCGACGTACTCTGCAATAGAGAGATAAAGTTTGATGTCTTTATGAAGATTGCTATGAAATTAGGAGCAGACTATGTGGCAACTGGGCATTACTGTAGAAAGGGAACCCTTACCAATCCAGACGGTACGGAAACCTATCAGTTATTGGCGGGGGTTGATGCCAACAAGGATCAATCTTATTTTCTGTGTCAATTATCCCAAGAACAACTATCAAAGACCTTATTTCCTATTGGGGAGTTATTAAAATCCGAGGTAAGGCAAATTGCGTCGGAGAATGAATTGATTACTGCCGATAAAAAAGATTCGCAAGGCCTTTGTTTTATTGGAAAAGTACGGTTGCCAGAATTTCTACAGCAAAAGTTAAGTCCCAAAAAAGGAGTAATTGTAGAGGTGCCTTCCGCATTGCCACAACTTCATAGCGAAATCCCAGAATTTGATTCTAAATTGGAGGAGCTTTCTTTCCATTCCCAAAAACCGGTCTATCAAATTACCGATGGTAAGGTGGTTGGGGAGCATCAAGGGGCGCACTATTTTACCAAGGGACAGCGAAAGGGACTGAATGTAGGAGGGACCAAGGAGCCCTTGTTTGTATTGGAGACCGATGTGGAGGAAAACGTGATCTATACCGGACAGGGGAAAAGTCATCCTGGCTTATATAGAAAGACCCTCTTTGTAAATTTAGATGAATTGCATTGGGTGCGCTCCGATATGGCATTGGAGGTAGATCAAACCATGGAAGTAATGGCAAGAATACGCTACCGCCAACCCTTGCAAAAAGCAACCTTGTACCGAGTTGATGCGGGCATGTATGTAGATTTCGAGGAAAAACAATCCGCTATGACAGAGGGCCAGTTTGTGGCTTGGTATATTGGAGAAGAATTAGTAGGTTCGGGGGTAATATCTTAATGAACCATAAGTTCTTCCTACAAAGAGGGGGAGAATAGTGGTTATCATTTAATAAGATCTGATTTTATAATTTAAATTCGGTACTATTTTCCTTCTAAAAGTAGGACAATCCATGCAGAACAGAATTACCTCACTTTTTAATATTACATACCCCATAATTCAGGCTGGAATGGTCTGGGCAAGTGGTTGGCGGTTGGCTTCAGCAGTTTCTAACGCTGGTGGTTTGGGAATCATAGGTGCCGGATCCATGTACCCGGAGGTGCTAAGGGAGCATATCATAAAATGCAAGGAGGCTACGGACAAACCCTTTGGGGTAAACATCCCAATGCTGTACCCGGATATCGATAAGCATATGGAAACGATTGTGGAATTAGGAGTTCAAATCGTTTTCACTTCTGCAGGAAATCCTAAAACCTGGACCTCCTTTTTAAAGGAAAAAGGGATTACCGTGGTGCATGTGGTGAGTAGTGTCAAATTTGCACTAAAAGCAGAGGAAGCGGGGGTAGATGCTATTGTGGCGGAAGGCTTTGAAGCAGGCGGACATAATGGAAGGGATGAAACCACTACCTTAACCCTAATACCTTCTGTGAAAGAAAAAACTCATATTCCACTTATCGCGGCTGGCGGAATTGCCACAGGGAGAGCTATGTTGGCTGCCATGATTTTAGGAGCCGATGGGGTACAGGTAGGGAGTAGGTTTGTAGCAAGTAATGAAGCGTCTTCGCACCCTGCGTTTAAACAAAAAGTGGTGGAAGCCGGGGAAGGGGCTACTAAATTGACTCTAAAGGAACTTGCCCCAGTTAGAATGATGAAGAATAAGTTTTTTCAGGATATTCAGGATGCCTATGCTAGGGGTGCCACCGTAGCGGAATTAAAGACGCTATTGGGACGCGCCCGAGCAAAACGTGGCATGTTTGAAGGGGATCTGGAAGAAGGTGAATTGGAAATTGGCCAAGTAGCTGCCCTTATCCACGATATACGTCCGGCTGCAACTATTGTTGAGGATATGATGGCGGAGTTTAAACTAGCGCAAAAAGAAGTGGCTACCTTATAAAAAACCATAAGTTCCCAGAAACTTTACTCCAATACCCGGATGGTCACAAGCATCTGCCCAATGTGACGCTGACTGTGTTCCGCTGCGTGCGTTAAAAGTCCAAGCACCGTAGAGGGTAACTTCTTTCTACCTACCTCACGGGCTTGGGTAAGTTCAGATTCTGGTAAGCTTTTAAACAAATCAATTGCTTCCTCTACCTTGTCATGGAAGTTCTTAACCAATATTGAAACAGTTAGGTCTGGGTTGGATTCCCCTTCCTGTTTTAGAAATTGAAACTGCTGTTCGGTGAGCGACTTGCCCCGGGCATACGTCATAATGCGGTCTAGAACTCCCGTTAAATGCTGAATGTGAAAGCCCACCGAGGCACATCCCGAAGGCCTTTCCCAAAGAAGATGATCTGGAAAATTGGCGGTATAGTGCTGTAATTCCATGTTTGATTGTAGTAAGGCATGGGCTGCAGGTTGTAAAAAGGGGGAAATACCCTCAATAGGACCTCTAAGCCAAAACTCTGGTTCAGTTAAAGTAGTTGATGTTGCCATGGTTATTGTTCAGAATCAATCGTTGAAGTAATCTGATCTACTACGATTTTGGCCTTGTCTACTTCCATATTTTGCACATAGATATCTTGAATTCCCTGCATAGAGGAAGGAAATCCTGCCAATCGCCCAGATTCGGATTCATCCTTTACTATGGGGGTTATACCAATTTCTATAAGTGCTTCCTTAATTCGTCCCGAAACCAGAAAATTTCCAGAAAATATTTTTGTATACTCGTTAACCATAGCTCAGGGTTTTAGTGTAAATCTAAAGTTAATAAAAATTAGGGAACAGTAAACTTATATGGGCCCTTAATATCAATGAGGTCTTTATTCCTTTCCAGAAGATAAACTAGCGGTTATTTTGGCAATCCTATATGCCCCTTGGAAGAATAGAAGCCAATAAAATACTTTTAGTACCTGCCAATGTAGTTGTTTATTTATTCCTTCTTAAGGAGGTAAATATCTCCTATCAATCTATTTAGCTCGTCGTCTAGAGTGCCGTTGTAGATGCCTCTAATCTGTTTAAGCTTATCTACAAGAACAAAGTTGGGTGTATGGATAAAATCTTGTAATCCTCCGTCCCCTTCATCAACGGCGGCAAAAAAGCTTCTTCTAGCCAAATCGTAAATGTGTTTTTTATCACCGGTAGTGATATTCCATTTGGAGGGGATTACCCCATTTTTGTCGGCATATTGGCGCAATACCGGGACACTATCTAAGTCTGGGGTCACGGAAAGTGAAAGTAGTTTTATCTCCGGGTCGTCCAAGAACTCATTTTGTAGTTTATTCATATTATTGGCCATTATGGGGCAAATGCTGGGACAACGGGTAAAAAAGAAATCGGCAACATAAATTTTGTTTCGATAGTCCTGTTCGGTGACTACCTTCCCCTCCTGGTTAATTAGGCTAAAACTGGTGATCGTATGGTTTGCCCCTTGTCCTTGTTTGATGGGATCTACCAATGCTGGATTAAAATCCTTAGGCTGGTAGACGGGTAGAGTTTTTTGTTCCCTAGCACCAAATCTATTAATAGAAACCAGGATAATGATGAATACTAAGATCATTACAACACTAATGTATTTTAGCTGTCCCATAGGCTATTTATTGGTAAGGCTATAGATTATTGGGTGTTTCCGTTAGCTATTTACAGAACGGGCCCATTAATAGCCAAATCGGCGTATTTCCAGGCGGTGTCAAACTCTTCTTTAATTTCCTGGGCTTCTTTCGTTTTATTTTGTGCCTCTAGGCTTTGGTGGAGTCCCATTAATGACCAACCGTTTTGTCTCAGTACTTCCAAATCTTCCTTAAAGCGCATTTCTGCCTCCCCGTATTTGCCCGCTTTTAAGAGTACTGCCCCCAAGGTTTGTCGTACCGGGATGTGCCATGCTGCCGGTTCGCTATAAATCAATTGGTCTTCAAAGCTAATGGCCTTATTGAGGTGTTCCACAGCTTTCTCAAGATCGCCTTCTGCGGCGGCAAGCTCCCCGGCCACCACTTGGTAGGCTACTTTCACGATGTTAGAGGACGGATTGGTATAATTGGCAATTACGCTTTCGAGGGCGGGATTTTCTTGCATCGCTTTTAAAGCATCCAATTCTTCCCTAGCTTCTATCAGATTGTTTTTTCGGATAAAAGCAATGCCCCTTGCATAATGCCATATAAGCTTTAGGTGTAGGTATTGATCCCCAGGATAGGGGGTAGTTAAGATTTCATTCCATTTTCCAAATCGGGAATAGGCTAAAAGAGGGGTAGCGGCAAAATCTTGTAAAAAGGGCAGATTTTCCAATTCCCCAATAGGGACCTTTTCAGCTGTTTTTTTGGCGGCCTCAATGGCGGTATGGCTATCCCCCAAAAGACTGGAGGCCGACCATAAAAAATGAAG
The DNA here is from genome assembly GCF_008711145.1 of Arenibacter lacus. Classification (NCBI taxonomy): domain Bacteria; kingdom Pseudomonadati; phylum Bacteroidota; class Flavobacteriia; order Flavobacteriales; family Flavobacteriaceae; genus Arenibacter; species Arenibacter lacus. The sequence continues at coordinate 103,664 of NZ_VVIN01000001.1, read as the reverse complement.
GTTGTGTGGATAATACCCCAAAGGATACATGCCCTGTGCATAACACTGTGAAATATAATCCTCATCTGCTAAAATTGCAGCTTTATTGGATTCTACCGCGTCTTTATACCTGCCCACACGTATATAGATATGGGAAGGCATGTGTACTAGATGGCCCGCTGCCGGTATTAAAGATCCCAGTTTGTCTGCGCTGGTAACGGCTATGTCTGGATAGGGGAGCTCTACCATATGAATGTAGTAATGGTGCGCACCGGGATGGTTGGGGTTAATCGCTAAGGCACGTTCCAAGGCAGTCTTTCCTTTGGGGGTGTTCTTAGCCGGATTCCCTTCATTATCCCAATAGTTCCAAGGGGTGGTATTCATCACTGCTTCCGCATACAACGTCTGTAGGTCTGCATCCTCAGGGAATTTCGCTGCTACTGCTGCCATTGCCCCCATGTAGGCCTCATTAAGCTGTACTATGTCTGCAGACAAATCCTCGCTATACCGATGGGTCAATGCCGTTATCAGTGCCTGTTCCTTTGGGGAAGCATCTGCAGCTAACTTATTAGCTTTCATCAGGGCTTCGTATGCTTTGGTTTTGCGTTCGTCATCGGGGAGAGGATCGTTTATGTTGGGCCCCAGTACATAGGCCTGTCCCCAATAAGTGATGGCCGATTGGGGATCTAGTCTACTAGCTTCCATAAACGATCTGTGCGCCTCTGCATGATTAAAAGCGTAGGCGAGTTTTAATCCTTGATCAAAAAAAGACTGTGCCCTTTCATTCTTGGTACTTATCTTAAAATGATGGTTCCCCATATTCTCAAACAAAGGGGATATCTGCTGGGTAGTATCCACATTATTCAACATAAACTTGGCTACTGTACATTTCATGGAATACAGGGAAGCCTGCTGAGGCTTGGCAATGATGGTCCCCTCTTGGTTTTTTTCCGTTGGCACGGCAATTAAAATAAGAAGGACAAAACAGAGAATAATGGTAATTAATACTTGGGCTGACTTTGTTTTCATCGGACTGCGTTTTTGTAATTAATGAACCATAATCAAAATGGAAATGATGAAGGTTTTTAAGCAATTACTTGGCATAACTCAGGTCATTCTTACTATAATACCTGGTCGCTACGATATCATCCATTGTTATATCACAAGGGCTTCCGCACTTGTAGCGCCGTATAGGGCTAAAGCATTTGGTAATGAGAAGGGGCGTTAACTGTACAATGCGTCTTGAGGGGCGATTTTTTAAATTAACCTATGCCAATATAGACGCGCATAAACCAGCAATGGCTGTTCAAAAGAAATTTGTGGGGGATAAAATTCCTTGCTTTCGGGGAAATATTACAAAGTGGAATCAGTAAAACCTAGAGCCACTACCTCTAAAGTTAATTAATTTTTAGTTATGACGGAAGTGTTATGGAAATTATTAAAAATTGTTAGGGTTGGGATATAGGAGTCTGGCGGGTAATATTAATGTAAACCTCCCTATTCAATAGCCGGTATACGGTAATTGGTAGGATTGGTTGGGGCTATGTAATTACAACAGTCCCCTAGCTTTTATTTCCAAGTACTTGTTGATGGTGTTTACGGTTAGGTTTTCGGGTTTGCTAAGGATAGTCTGTATACCATGCTTTTGCAATTCGGTTACAATGAGTTTCTTTTCGTATATAAACTTTTCTGCGATGGTCTTCTCAAATATTTGTAGGGTGGTGGTTGCCTTTTTTTCTGAAAAATGATTTAGTTCTGTGTTCTCAAAGAAAATAACAACCAATAAGTGCTGTTTGGCAATAGCCTGTAAATAGGGGAGTTGTCTTTCTAGGGCATCCAAAGTTTCAAAATTGGTGTACAACAACAGTAGGCTCCTATGCGGTATATTTCTTTTGATATCGGCGTATAACATGCTAAAATCGCTTTCAACAAAATTGGTCTTAACATTATAGAGGGTTTCTAAGATGAGGTTCATCTGAGCGCTTCGCCTTTCTGCCACCACCCTGTTTTCTATCTTGTTGCTGAAGGTAAACATCCCCGCCTTATCCTGTTTTTTAAGAGCGATATTGGAAATTACCAAGGTGGAGTTCACAGCGTAATCCAATAAACTAAGACCATTAAAGGGCATTTTCATTACACGTCCCTTATCTATGATGGCGTAGATTGGCTGTGAGCGTTCGTCTTGATATTGATTAACCATCAATTGCCCTCTTTTGGCCGTGGCTTTCCAATTAATATCACGTACGTCGTCGCCTAACACATAGTCCTTTATCTGTTCAAACTCCATGGTATGCCCAATTCTGCGTATTTTTTTAAGGCCATATTCATGCAATCGGTTGGTAAAGGCCATAAGATTGTATTTGCGGAGCTGTAAGAAGGAAGGGTAAACGGGAACCTCCTGTTGATAGCCAAACGTATATCTTTTGGCAACGAATCCAATAGGGGAGCGGGCAAAAATATTTAGATTCCCAAAGACATAGACCCCCCGTTGGGTGGGGCGTAGCTGATAGGTGAAGCGCTTGGAATTTCCCTTGTTTAAGGTGGCTAAAATTTTAAAATCCCGCTTTTGGAATTGATGGGGTACCTCGTCCAACACCTTAATAGTTACACGGAATAAATAGGTGTTAATGATACGGACCTCTATGTTATTTGCATCTCCGTTAGATAACTTTTCGGGCACAGTACGCGCTCCTATAACTTTTCCTTTGGAAGCAAATAACAGCAATAAATCCGTTAAAACAACCAAGATAAATATATAGAATAGCCATTTAATCACCCCTAGGAGGTGGGGAAATGGGTGGGAGAGAATAAACCCTAGCACCAGTCCGGTGAGTACGATAAAAAATCGTTTCTCTAGATAGGTGTTTTTAAAAAATTGCTTCAAAATGCTGATTTATTAAGGAATAAAACTTCTTTGACCTACCTGGGGATTTCCATAGTTTCAATAATTTGTGTAATCACCTTGTCTGGTGTCAATCCCTCCATTTCACGTTCTGGTGTTAATATAATACGATGTCCCAAAACGGCGATGGCCACTTTTTTAATATCGTCCGGAGTAACAAAATCGCGCCCGTTTATTGCGGCCATGGCTTTGGAAGCGTCCATAATGGCGATGGAGGCCCTTGGTGAGGCCCCAAGGTAGAGATTGGCATTTATCCGGGTGTTGTTTACAATTCCCGCTATATACTTCATCAAATTCTGCTCTATAATGATTTCCTTGATGGTATCTTGGTAAGCGCTAATCTGGTCTGCGCTGAGCACTGGGGCTATTTCTTCTTCCACTGCTTTATTTTTTTGTTGGTGCTTGCTTTCCAAAATCATGATCTCTTCCTCTAGAGAGGGGTAGTTTACCTTAATTTTAAAAAGGAAGCGGTCTAATTGTGCCTCGGGCAGTCTATAGGTACCTTCCTGCTCAATGGGGTTTTGGGTGGCAAATACCAAAAATGGGGCTTGCATTTTGTGTTCCGTCCCATCCATGGTAATCTGTCTTTCTGCCATTGCCTCAAATAGGGCGGCCTGCGTTTTGGCCGGAGCTCTATTTATCTCATCGATTAAAATAATATTGGAAAATAACGGCCCTTTCTTAAATTCAAATTCCGAAGTCTTTACATTAAAAATGGCCGTCCCTAAAATATCACTGGGCATTAGGTCTGGCGTAAACTGAATTCTATTAAAATCTACACTCATAGTCCTAGCTAAGAGTTTAGCGGTCACGGTTTTTGCCACTCCGGGAACCCCTTCAATGAGAGAATGTCCATTGGCCAAAATGGAGATAATTAGAAGTTGAATCATATCCTGTTGTCCAATGATCACTTTCCCTAGTTCGGACTTTATCTGTGTCACGGAGGCCTGTAATTCACTAAGGTCTATTCGGTTCCTAAACTCCAATGGATTTTGGGCGTTTTCCTTTGATATTTCTTCCATGCTTATTTTTTAAATTGTTCTATTTTTTTATTCAGGTTGATGAGGTCTTGTTCGTTGTGTTGTTTGTTGGTTTTCAATAGGATTAGTAAATCGATCATCGCCTTGGTTTCTTCAAAGGATTTTCCTGATCTGGACGATAGCTCACTCACCGTTTTATCATTTATAGTGTGGGTGTTTATATAGTAACTACTCCTTAGAAACTCTAAAAAGTAATTTATTTTTTTGGAAATTAGATCGCTGTAATCCCGATGGTCATGGTAAATACCCCCAACGGTCTTGGCAAAATCTATGGAAGAGTTTTCCAAGGGAGGTATTACCGGGATGATGCGTTGTTCCCTTTTGCCTTTAAACAATACAAAAATTAAAATTCCGGTTACCCCTAAATAATAGGCCCATTTTAGAGCGGGTTGGTTAAGGACAAAGCGCATGGGAGAATCTATAATAACCCTCCCAGCTTTTTTGTAATTGTCCCAGTAAACCGGAGCTTGGTTTAAATACGAAAGCGCATTCCCAACATACTCCTGGTTGCCACCAAGCATATAATAGTTGGTAAAAGCTTGGGGTGTGGTATTCAAATAAAAATTCCCTTGCCCAAAGGATACTCGGATATAGTTGGGCCGTTTGGTATTTTTTAGGGAATCCATGGGCAGTGATCCAACCCGTTCAGGGAAGGTAATATGTCCCAAGACCGTGGTCTTTACCGTGTCTACGGAGGTAAAATGGGTATTGTAGAGGCCACGGGTCATGGCATAGTTCCTATTAGGGAATGTAGGGTGGGTAAGCTTAATTTGTACACTATCTTCCTTAAGGGTAGGGAAAGACGCTATGCTTAAATTTAAAGTGTCCATTAGAAAGTTACCAAAACTAGTGGCGGCCAGAAAGGCATCATTACCAGCATCCACGTAATTTAGCAATTGGTTCACCTCCTGTTTGTCTAGTTCCAAATAATTATTGATTAAAAGGTAATTGGATCTTTTATCGGATTGGTGCTTGGATAGGGGGTTGTATAGGCTTTGCTCTACCTTAACTATGTTTTGGGCCGGAAATATTTGTGGCAATTCTTCATATAGCACATAGCACCCAAAAGGAATTTTATCTCCAGCGGTGTAGGAAGGTTTCCAATTGATAGGCCTAGGACGCACAATTTCAGTGAAAATTATGCCTAGTAGCACGGTTAAAAATAACCCGATAATGATTTTAGACCGTTTATCCATGGCTGCTTGGATTATTTATAAGGTCAAACTTTGGTTTTGCAGCCCTATAGGCAGCTTCATCAATTTCTTGCTCCCCGTACCACACGTATTCATACAAATAGGAAATCTCCTTAAAGAGAATTTTAAGGGAGGGAGAAGTGATTTCTTGCTCGTAATCTTGATTGGTTTTTTTGTACTCCCAAGCAATAACATCATTGCTGGATAGGGTTTTTAAGGCTATCAAATATTGATACCGAATAGCAGATCGGTAGTTCTTTTGGTTAATCGCATTTGCTAACAAGGCCTCCAAATCAATTTGATCTATATGTTCTTCGGATAGATTGAGAGGATCTAAAGAAGAGGCTTTTTTATTGAAAATGTGTGAAACTTGCTGCCCCGTTAAAAATTTTATCAATAGATAAATAGCCAGTAGCCCCATAAGAAGGTAGATCACTACCTCTAATACTTTTGCAATGTCGGCAGGAATTTCTATTCCAAACAAACCGTGTAGCCCATCTGAAAGCCAGGTAATAGTTCGCAATACTAAATTTTGTGACTCTCCATCGGCAAGTTCGTAATTAAATTCCTTACCGTTATACTTATTGCTAAGGTCTTCCTTAAAGCTCCTAATCACCAAGGGGGTACTGTTATCTTCGGTCAGGACAAGGCTATCCTTAATCTCTTGGGAAAATCCCATGGAATAACTAAAAAATGCGAAAAGGGAATACAATCGTTTTCTCAAAGGTCTGGGCTTCCTATTTGGTCTATCTTGTTTCTAGTGTGAAGATTATATGTTTTTTCGTGCAGGGAGTAATATAAAATTCCGTTTACAAATTGTGATAAGCATTGCGAATATACCATAAGGATCAACAACAAGCAGGTACCCAAGGTGTAAACTATGGTGGGGACCAAGGAAGTGGTTAAATCTACATCGTTTTGCACCACGTGAAACGTATAGATGCCTACCAGGGTTCCGGGGATCATTAAAACCACTAAGAACAATAAGCCAATTAGAAACCCAAGGATAAAATTAACGCCTACTGCCCTCCAAAAGTTTTTGGAAACCAAATTCCAACCTTCTCCAAGAGCTTCCATGACCCCTCTTTTTTCTTTTAACATGGCAAAAAACGAGACCCCTACCCAGGCCATGAAAAAATATTGAACCACATATTGAGCAATCATTCCAACAAGTGGGATAATAGCCAAAATAACGGCTATGAGCATATATCCAAAAAATGCTAAGATCATCACTAAAATAAAGGCTAGAATATTTCCCATATTGCGCTTAACGGTTTCCCATACGGAGGACTTATTAATATTTTGCCCTTCTTGTTCTTCGTAATGAATCATATAGGAGGTGCTTAGACTATAATTGAGGATGGCGACCACAAGGAAAATAATAAAGAACAGGACACCGCCAATAATAAAGTAAGTCCATGGTTCCGAAGCGGTAATCATGCCTCCCAGAGGGTTTTGCTCATTGGCGATAAGGGCTAGCACCCCAGATACCATCAGGTAGCTAACTACCAGCAGACCAATAAGAAATACGCCGTTGTAGCTGATGAAAATATTGGTGAAGTTTTTGAGGTTCCTTTTTAGGAAATCAAAATACAAGGAAATGATATCACCAAAGTCCCTGTTTATTTTAAGTTCGATAAACTGCTGATCCTTTTCGTTCATTTTTTCGGTTTAGTAAGATGGGGTATAGAATATAATAGTATACAATAAGGGAAAATGAGGCTCCGATAATGGTTAACGCCAACCAGACCGACATATTGGAGTAGCGGGTTATAAATCCTTCTATAAATCCGGCAAGGATAAAAAAGGGAACGGTACTCACCACAACCTTTAGTCCGTCTTTAGCGCCCTTCATAAAGGAAACCCGCCTAGAGAATGTTTTTGGAAAAAGTATACTATTTCCCATGATGAGTCCGGCACAACCTGCCACTACAATTACCGATATTTCTATGGTGCCGTGTAGCCATATCTGTTTATTAGCTTCAAAAAAGACCTGTTGTGTATAAAAAAAGGTGATAAAAGCTCCTAGCATAACGCCATTGCTAAAAAGAATATAGGCGGTACCAATACTTGTAATTACCCCAAAAGCAAAAGCTAAAAATGCCACGCGTATATTATTGATGGTAATCCCTAGAAAGGACCCAATTTCACTGCCTCCCTTATAAATAGCGGTTGGGTCTCCCATGGCTATATTATTAAGGGTTTCGTTTATATAGGCATCTCCCAAAATTAGGCGTACAAAAGAATCGTCATAAAGTGAAGAGATACTCCCTATGGCTGCTGAGACGGCAAATAGTAAAAAAGCAAGGAGCAGGGTAGGGTGATATTGTTTAAAAAATAAAGGGAATTCGGTTTTCCAGAAATCTATGATCCTATTCCGACGCTCTTTTTTGTTCTTATATAGTTTTTGGTGGGCTTGTGAAGCCAAGGAGTTTAAATACAGTAAAGTCTTGCTGTCAGCATAATAGGTCTGTGCATAGGCAAGGTCATTGGTGAGTTTAATATAGGCATTGGCCAGTTGGTCTGGACTCATGTGAGCATTTAAGTTCATGGCCTTTTCAAATGCCACCCATTTTTCCTTATTTTGCCTCACGAAAGCAGCTTCACGCATAGTGGAATTGTTGTTGGAAAAATAAAAATAGCATTAATATGTCCAACCTTCAAATCAATACAACGCAAAATGTAATGCTCCACTATAAAATTGTTGGGGTTGGGGAGCGGATTATCGCTTTTCTAATAGATGGCTTTTTACTATACCTCTATGCGGTACTAGTACAATTCATAGGCACTGCTATTGGATATATTTGGGAGGATAGTTGGAGCCAGATAGGTTTGGTAAGCTTAATTTTTCTGCCTGCTATGTTCTATAGCTTGCTGATGCATAGCTTATTCAACGGGCGTACCGTAGGGAAGATGCTTATGCAGATAAGAGTGGTACGGGTAGATGGGACTCCAGTACATTGGTCTAACCTCTTGGTGCGGTGGATGCTTAGACTCGTAGATATTTGGCTATTCTTTGGTTCAGTGGGGATATTGGCTATTTTGTTCACGGATAAAAAACAACGATTGGGGGATGCAGCGGCAGGAACGGTAGTGGTTAGCACCAAAAAAAAGGTGAAGGTTTCACACACTATATTGGAGGAGGTAGAGGAAAATTATATCCCTACTTTTACAAATGTCACCTTGTTAACAGACAAGGATGTAAGGCTTATAAAGGAAACCTACCAAATAGCAAAAAGTAGCAGGGATTACAAAACATTAACTGTGCTGCGAAATAAGATAGAGCAGTTACTGAATACCCAATCCGATCTTTATGATATCCAATATTTGGATACAGTCCTTAAGGACTATAATTTTTATACCCAAAATATCTAGTTATGATGCACTTTGCTTTTGATGTAATAGGTACCGTTGCTTTTGCAATTTCGGGCGTAATGGTGGCTATGGATAAAAAACTAGATCTCTTCGGGGTTTTTATCATCGCTTTTGTTACCGCGGTAGGTGGAGGTACTTTAAGGGATGTATTAATAGGAAACACGCCAGTTTTATGGATGCAAGATCATATTTATATTTACATCATTACGGTTACAGTTATTCTATCCATCCTGCTGAGAAGTAAGATAAAGTATGTACGTACGTCTATCTTTTTGTTCGATAGTATTGGAATTGGCTTCTACACCCTGTTGGGAATTACCAAGGGACTTAGCGTGGGGCTGTCTCCAGTTATGTGTATTGCCCTAGGAACTATGACCGCTTGTTTTGGAGGAGTTATACGCGATATCCTCTGTAATGAGATTCCAGTTATCTTTAGGAAAGAAATTTATGCAACCGCTTGTATTTCGGGAGGTATAAGTTTTTTCTTGATACGGGAACTTCCGATAGATATACTCTATGCCGAAATTTTCACCATTCTTATAATCATTGGAATACGCTTATGGGCAGTTAAGTACCACATATCGCTACCCAACATTTATCGAAGTTTTAATACCATGGAATAAACTCAAAATCCCACCTGCACTTCTTTTGGGGCAATTGGTTTAGACCTTAATTAATTACTTCTGCTTTCTGAATGATGATGTTCTGAGAGGGCCAATCACCGTTGTCTACAGGTTGACGGTTTATTTCATCTACCACATCCATTCCCTCGATAACCCTACCAAAGGGGGTGTAATTGTTGTCTAGGTGGTAAGATCCCGGCTTGGTGACTACTATGAAAAATTCGTAGGGAGAGGCCAATTTATGGGGGTTATCCATATCACTGCTGGGCATAGATATGGTACCTCTGTGGTGTTTATGCCCTTTTCTTGTGTCCGGGGGCAAGAGGTATCTTCCTATTTCCCCACGTTTTTTGGCGGTCTCCATATTATCGGCGTTGCCTCCTTGGATGATAAAATCCTTTACCACCCTGTGAAAGTAGGTGTTGTTGAAATAGCCGTTTTTGGTTAGATAAATAAAGTTGGCCTTGTGGTAGGGGACGTTATCGTACAATTCTATGATGATATCCCCAAACCTAGTGGTTAGTTTAACGGTGTTTTCCGTTAGGGTCTTGTTGTATTCGTAGAAGAACTCAATGGCATTATCTTCGGTGAGTTTAAAGGGTTCTTCCTCTTTTTCCACCTCTTTCACTACTTCTACTTCCCCTGTCTTTTTTTCGGCTTCGGTTTTAAGGGAGTCCAAGGAATCCGATTTAGTCTGTACCTGAGGGACCTCCTTATTTTTAGTGGATGGTTGATCCTTACAACCGATGATTAGAAGGATAAGAAATACGCTAAATAAGTGAAACGTTTTAAAAGTCATAAACTTGGGTTATTTTTACTGGCTTCGCAAGAGGGAATACCTCATTTTAATTAATTTACGCGAAAAATACAAAAAAATAGAAATTGTGAATTTCAAGGATTTTGCCGAGCGCATGTCAAAAATAGAAAATCTAGATTTACCTGGAAGTGCGTCCCATCATAAAATGGTTCCTTTGTTCAGGCAAAAGGAATTGGCAGCTAGGGCTACGGAAAAAAGAAATCCGAAGAAAGCAGCGGTAATGGCCTTGTTTTATCCGGATATGGGTAACAATACCAACCTATTGCTAATTCTCAGAAACACCTATCCAGGGATTCATAGCAACCAGATAGGTCTTCCAGGGGGAAAGGTAGAAGTTGGAGATAAAAGCCTCTTAGATACGGCCTTGAGGGAAACCAGGGAAGAGGTAGGGGCAGATCCTGCCAATATTAGGGTCATCAGGCATTTGACAGATATTTTTATTCCCCCCAGTAATTTTGAGGTGACCCCTTATTTGGGACTATACCAAAAAGAACGCCCATTTTTGTTACAGGAGGAGGAAGTGGCCGAATTGGTTGAGGTTCCCTTGTACGAATTTATGGATGACAGAAAAATAATCTATCAAAAATTAACCACTTCCTACGCGAAAAATGTGGAAGTACCTGCCTTTAAATTAAAGGGTTACACGGTTTGGGGAGCCACTGCTATGATGTTAAGTGAAATTAAGGAACTATTTAAACAAGTGCTATAAAGCACTTATTTTGTAATTTTGAAAATTAACCAATAAAATATGGGCTTGTTTAAGAAAAATCCCTTTGGACATAATTTGTTTATTAAAAAATGGCTAATCCGCATCTTGGCGGTCATTACCCATAAACGATATAGAGGGTTTAACACCCTGGAAATAGAGGGATCCGAGATTATTCGTAATCTCCCCGATAGGAACGTTCTTTTTGTAAGTAATCACCAGACGTATTTTGCGGATGTGGTAGCTATGTTCCATGTTTTTAATGCCAGTTTAAGTGGTAGGGAAGATTCCATAAAAAATCTGGGGTACATTTGGCAGCCCAAACTAAATATGTATTACGTGGCTGCCGCAGAGACCATGAAAAAAAACCTGTTAACCAAGGTGATGGCCTATGCAGGCTCTGTTAGTGTAGAGCGTACTTGGAGGGCCGAAGGAAAAGAGGTAAAGCGCCAAGTGAAAATGAGCGATATTTCCAATATTGGAAAAGCCTTGGACGATGGTTGGGTAATTACTTTTCCCCAAGGAACCACTACGCCTTGGAAACCATTGCGTAAGGGTACCTCCCATATAATTAAAAAATATAAACCCGTTGTGGTACCGGTGGTAATAGACGGATTTAGGAGGTCTTTTGACAAAAAAGGACTTCGGGTAAAAAAGAAAGGGATTTTACAATCCATGGTTATTAAAGAACCCTTGGATATCGATTACGACAACGAATCCTTCGATTCCATCATAGAAAAATTGGAGTATGCCATAGAACAGCATCCTTCCTTTTTAAAGGTGCTCTCCAAAAAAGAATTAATGGCCATTGAAGAGGAGAATAAACAGCGAAAATTTAGAGTCTAAACTTCCATCTCTTTAAGCTCCTTATAGTTTTTGTTCAGTTTTTTTATCAATAGTCCGTAGAGTAAAAAATAGATACATCCCATAGCAGCGGTAACAATCACCCCTAATACTATTACCGTAGCCATCATGGTGATCTTTAGTTTGGCGGGATCTACTTGCTCCATAGAGTTGTCATAACCCATTGCTGCCATAGGGTCGTCGCTGAGGTATAAACCGGCGGCCATAACCAAAAATGAAATGAAAATTAAGGACAGGCAAAAAATGACATAGTATTTTACCGTCTTTCTTGTTTTTAAAATATTGGATAATAGTAGTTTGGCATTGTCCAAAGTAGATATTTCCTTATACCTTCTATAAAATTGATATATAAAAAAGAGGACTACGGAGTATTGAACGATACTGGATATCACCAAAAAGTTTCCTAATCCCAAATCCCGCCAAATTGCCAAGGTCTTGGACATGGACGGGGTTAGGTAAAGAAGGTGGGGAATTAGGAATTCCAATATGCTGATGATAAAGATCCACTTTACGATGGAGGAAGATTTTTTCCAGATCATCTTATAGATTTCATCGTAGCCTAATTGTGGCATTTGATCCCCTCTCTTTTTCCAATCTTTTTTTAATAGTTCTAGTTCGTCCATTATCATTAGGGGTTTAAGATTGTGCGTAATTTGTTTTTAATCCTATTCATTTTTACCCGTGCATTTACCTCGGTAATACCTAGCGTATCTGCAATTTCTGTGTAGTTCTTTTCTTCTAAATAGAGGAATACAAGGGCTTTGTCTATATCGCCCAATTGTTTTACCGCATTGTACATCAGTTTTAGTTGCTGTTCTTCCGTAGGATCGTACTCATCTGCACTAATTTTAAAGATTACCGATTCGTAGTCTTGAGTGCGTATGTTTTTCTTGGATTTCCTATATAGGGTAATTGCAGTATTCAGCGCTACCCTATACATCCATGTACTAAACTTGGAGTCGCCCCTAAACTTTGGATAGGCCTTCCATAATTGAATCGTTATCTCCTGAAAAAGGTCTTTATGGGAGTCACGATCATTGGTATACAAGGTACATACCTTATGTACTATGTTCTGATTTTTCTCTAATTCCGTTACAAACTGATGCTCCAGGTCTTTGGTCACTTCACATTTTTAGTTGGTAGTCTACTATTGGTAGTGCAAAATAGGTTTTTGTTACAACCAAGTACTACAATAATTTATACTGTTTTATAATTATGGGGATCTCTTTCCAAAGTTCGATTAATTATCGCTATCTTCTCCTAACATTGGCAAGGTGCATGCTATTAGGATATTTCCATAGCATCGGTTTTTCGGGGATTTTTCCGAAACTACTTGTATTACCCTAAGACAAAGGTAGAAAAGTCTTACGTTTTTTTCCATAAGCAGTACGTTTTCCCATTTTGTTTCCATAAGGGTGCTAAGGTGGATAAAAACCAAATGATGATAGAGAACTTCTAGCATCTCGCTTTTGGTAGGGTGGAGCGTGCTGGGGAATGGAAGGAATAATAATGGAAACTTGTTATTCTCAGCTATTTCAGAAACCTTTATTTTTTTGCATATTTGGTAATATGAATATTCCGAAATCAAATTTTCCTAGAATTATTATTATTGGTGGTGGTTTTGCAGGAATCTCCATTGCAAAAAAACTAAGCGGGAAAGAGGTGCAGGTAGTATTGTTAGACAAGCATAACTACCACTGTTTTCAACCCCTGTTGTACCAAGTATCCACAGGGGGATTAGAGCCCGATTCTATTGCCTACCCCATTCGGAAAATACTAAAGGACTTTCCCAATTTCTTTTTTAGACTCGCAAATGTAGAAGAGGTTCTTGCTGCTGATAATAAAGTTAGGACCAATATAGGGGAGCTGGAATACGATTATTTGGTGGTGGCCACTGGTTCCGAAACCAATTACTACGGAAACAAAGGGATAGAAACCAATAGTATGGCGATGAAAACCATACCTCAGTCCCTTAATTTACGAAGTTTGATATTGGAGAATTTTGAACAGGCACTGCTTACGGATGAGCTTCACGAAAGGGACGCCCTAATGAATTTTGTAATCGTAGGTGCCGGACCCACAGGGGTGGAACTAGCAGGAGCTTTGGCGGAGATTAAAAAGGGGATTCTTCCAAAGGACTATCCCGACTTGGATACCAGGAGGGTGCAAATTAACCTGATACAATCGGGAGATAGGATTCTAAAGGAGATGAGTGAGAAAGCCTCCGAGAAAGCCGAAGAGTTTCTGGAGTCACTTGGCGTTCAGATATGGAAAAATATGCGGGTCACCAGTTATGATGGAAAAACGGTTACCACTAATACTGATGAAACTTTTGACACCGCAGCTATGATCTGGGCAGCGGGAGTAAAGGGGGTACGTATAAAGGGTTTGGATGCCAAAAGGGTGCTTGCTCCTGGGGGTAGATTGGTAGTAAACCAGTACAATCAGGTGAAAGGATATGCCAATGTTTTTGCCATAGGGGATGTGGCCTGTATGCAAGAGGAGAATACCCCGTTTGGCCATCCAATGATGGCGCAGCCAGCTATACAACAGGGGAAAAATCTTGGAGATAACTTGGTGCGACTCCTAGAAAAGAAACCATTGCGTCCCTTTGTATATAAGGATAAGGGGAAAATGGCCACCATTGGTAGGAATAAGGCCGTGGTAGATTTGAAGAAGTTTAAGTTTCAGGGAGTTTTTGCTTGGTTCGTTTGGATGTATGTACATCTGTTTTTCCTAATTGGTTTTAGAAACAGAGCCGTGGTGTTTATAAATTGGGTGTATAATTATGTGCGTTTTGATAGGGAAGCGCGACTAATTATTAGGCCGTTCAATAGAAATTATGATGCCTTTAAAGAAGAGGGAGAGCACCGACTTCCCAAGGATTGAAATTGCCTTGTTTTGGGCAAGATCTCCTTATTGATACAAGTTTACAGGCTTTCTTCCTCCCTGGTTGTTTTCCGTGGATGGTACTTCTCCATTACATCTCCTAAATGCACCCTGTCTAAATGCATATAAACCTCAGTAGTAGTAATACTCTCGTGTCCCAACATTTGCTGTATGGCTCTTAGGTCGGCCCCATTTTTTAATAAATGCGTGGCAAAAGAGTGCCTAAAGGTATGCGGACTAATGGTTTTCTTTAAGCCAATGGCATGGGCAAGCTGTTTTACGATGGTGAATATCATGGCGCGGGTTAGTTGGTGCCCCCTTCTGTTTAAAAACAAAATGTCTTCAGAACCTTTTTGTATTGGCATGTGTACCCGTACTTCCTTTCGGTATATGTTGATGTATTTTTTGTTGATTTTACTGATAGGCACAAATCGTTCTTTGTCGCCTTTTCCCACCACCTTTATAAAGTCTTCCTCAAAATAAAGGTCAGACAATCGTAATTCCAATAATTCTGACACCCTTAGACCACATCCGTAAAGGGTTTCTAATATGGCCCTGTTGCGTTCACCTTCGGGTTTGGAAAGGTCAATGGCTGCAATTAAACTATTGATTTCCTCCTCGGATAGGGTATCTGGTAATTTGCGTCCTACTTTGGGCGACTCTATAAGTTCCATGGGATTGTCTTCCCTATAATCTTCAAAAACTAAATAGTTGAAGAAACTTTTTAGTCCAGAAATAGTCCTAGCCTGCGATCGGGGATTAACCTGCTGCGCCAATTCGTAAATAAAGCGTTGTAAGGTGGATTTTGAAATGTAGATGGGACTTTCATTTATATTTCTAGATTCTAAAAACTGCACCAATTTTTCTAAATCTAACGCATAACTGCTGATGGAGTTTTTAGATAGTCCTCGTTCTATATTTAGGTAATGCTGATAATCGTGTATGGCATGCTTCCAATTCATAGGTTAAAGATAAAACGGATTTTGAAACTCCTTGTCCTTACTGCTCCATTTGTTTAAAACGCAGGTTAAATCTTACTTTTCTTAAGTATTTTATTGATATTTATAATATACGCAGAATACTTCCGTTTTCTTAATTAACGAAAATTTATAATTATGAAAAGAATGTTTCTAGTGGCCGTTATGGCATTGTTTGGGTTTAGTGTACACGCCCAGGAAGGTTTTAAGGCAGGAGCACACCTTGGATTACCTGTAGGGGATGCAGCAGATTTCTCTAGCTTTAGTATCGGTTTAGATGTAGCCTACCATTGGGAAGTTGCAGATAGCTTTATGGCTGGTGTTGCAACAGGATTCACTAATTCATTTGGAAAAAGTGAAACTTTTACTTCTGGAGGAAGCTCTATGACCGTAGACTTTGATGATGTTCAATTTCTGCCTGTGGCGGCTTCAGGACGCTTTTTGGCTGGGGATAGTTTTTCCTTCGGTGCCGATCTTGGGTATGCCATAGGGATAAGTGATGGAAATGATGGTGGATTCTACTACCGTCCCTTGGTAGGTTATAGTGTTGGATCTGCTATGGAGTTGAATTTTTCCTATACTGGAATTAGCATGGATGGGATAAATTGGTCTACCCTTACGCTAGGGGTGTTGTTTACCCTTTAATTTAATATAACTTTCAAGAAAGAGGATTAAAGAATACTTTTAGTCCTCTTTTTTTATGCCCTACATTTACCTATTTTTATCCCATGAAGATAATTATTATAAACGGTCCCAATCTTAATCTTTTGGGGAAAAGGGAGCCTGAAGTCTATGGCAAAACCACTTTTGAGGAATATTTTTCTGAACTACAATTTAAGTTTAAAGATGTGCAATTGGAGTATTACCAGTCCAATATTGAAGGGGAGCTAATTTCCAAGCTGCACGAATGTGGTTTTGAGGGGTACAAAGGAATTATTCTAAATGCCGGGGCCTACACCCACACTTCCATTGGCATAGGAGATGCCATTAAGGGAATTGAAACCCCTGTGGTGGAGGTGCATATCAGCAATACCTTTGGTCGCGAAGACTTTAGGCATGTATCCTATATCTCTCCGGTTGCGGAAGGGGTAATCCTTGGATTTGGACTTAAAGGGTACGATTTGGCTATAGAGAGCTTTTTGGAGAAGTAAGGGTGCTAATTTGGAGATTTGCCAATGTGCCAATGTGCCAATGTGCTGATTTATCAATGTACCAGTGTACCAGTGTACCAATGTGAATATGCATTAGGTTGTTTATTGGGAAATTCCCTTGGCACCATATTATCAATAAGCATGATTTCTAGGTTGTATTGTTAACAGTAGATTCCGCCCAATCTCAATACTCAAATCTCAATACTCACTACTTTTACTATTGTACCAATGTACCGATTTACCAATGAGGAAATGTAGCAATGGGTTTCATTTGGAGATTTGCTAATGTGTTAATTTGGAAATGGGGGGGGAGGGAATAATGTAACAATTTACCAATGAACCAATGTAGCAATGGGTGGTTTGACCCTTATAAAACAAGCTTTTACGTTCTTGTAGGTATCTTGAAAACGCAACGAATAGAAGAAGGCAGCGTTTATAGGGTAGAAAGACTTCCCAAAAAAGACCTGCCGGCCGTCAGGAGGTATAATGGAAAGAGCGCCCCGCTAGGGGAATGCCCATCAATAGGTCAAGGTTCAAGGTGCAAAGTTTAAGTAGCTAGCTCGGCCGGACTAATCCGAATTTAAAGATTAGCTAATAGCTTATTGCCTATAGCCTAAAACGGCATTTGGTCCGCAGCAAAAATTGACGGTAATGGCGCTACACTGGATACTAAACAAAATCGCAAAATTGCCTAGGAATATAATGCCAGAGTTAAGTGGTCAACCTATATCAGGGACGTACAACACTGCCCACTTTTCACTGATTACTACCCAGCAGCCATCATTGGCTTTAGGTACTTCTTGTCTACGTAGAAGGTGCCAAAGGGAAGAAGGGAAGCAATAAAAAAGATAGAAAACATTTTAAAACCCCATTTTCGCTCCATGGTGAGCAATACGGCCAAGGCTACATAGGCAATAAAAAGAAAGCCATGCGCGTAGCCAATATAAATGTTTGGTTCTGGCATTTGCGCCAAATATTTCAATGGCATACCCAAACCAAAAAGCATTAAATAGGAAACTCCTTCAAGAATAGCGGTAATACTAAAAGCTTTTAACATCTCAATTTATTTTTATTGAACCCTGCTGGTCCATTGGTGTATTATAGATGGCCCTGACAAGCTTAGAAACCTGTCAGGGCCAAAATGGGCAAAGGAAATCAACTTCCTTCGCGTTAATTTTATAAATGGATTACTTCCCCATAAGCGTCTGCTACGGCTTCCATAACAGCTTCACTCATGGTTGGGTGTGGGTGTACGGCTTTAAGAACCTCATGACCGGTAGTTTCTAGCTTTCTGGCTACTACTGCTTCTGCGATCATATCGGTAACTCCGGCACCAATCATATGGCAACCTAACCACTCCCCGTATTTGGCATCGAATATCACTTTTACAAATCCGTCCTTCTCTCCAGATGCAGCAGCTTTTCCACTTGCAGAGAATGGGAATTTACCAACTTTAATATCGTAGCCTTTTTCAATTGCCTGTTTTTCCGTAAGTCCAACAGAAGCAATTTCTGGAGAACAGTAAGTACAACCAGGGATATTACCATAATCCAAAGGTTCTACATGCATGTCTGCCAACTTTTCCACGCAAAGGATCCCTTCTGCCGAAGCAACGTGAGCCAATGCCTGTCCTGGAACTACGTCCCCAATGGCGTAGTAACCTGGTATATTGGTCTGGTAATAATCGTTTACTAGGATTTTGTCCCTATCCGTTGCGATTCCTACTTCTTCTAAACCTATGTTTTCTATATTGGACTTGATACCAACTGCAGATAGTACCACATCGGCCTCCAAAACCTTATCTCCTTTGGCGGTTTTAACCGTAGCTTTTACTCCCTCACCGGAAGTGTCTACCTTGGTAACCTCGGAAGAAGTCATAATTTTAATTCCTGCTTTCTTAAGGCTACGCTCCAATTGCTTGGATACTTCTTCATCCTCTACAGGCACTACATTAGGGAGAAACTCTACCACAGTTACTTCTGTGCCCATAGCATTGTAGAAGTAGGCAAATTCTATGCCGATAGCACCACTACCAACTACCAACAACTTTTTGGGTTGTTTTTCCATCATCATTGCCTCGCGGTAGCCAATAATTTTCTTGCCGTCTTGTGGTAAGCTGGGAAGTTCCCTACTTCTTGCCCCAGTGGCAATAATAATATGTTTGGCGGAGTATTCGGTCTCCTTTCCATCAGCAGATTTTACGCTAACTTTTTTACCGGGCTTTAAGGTACCATATCCGTTAATGACTTCAATCTTGTTCTTTTTCATCAAAAATTGAACACCCTTGCTCATGCCGTCGGCTACGTTACGACTCCTTTTAACCACAGCACCAAAATCCTTATCCACTCCTTCGGCCATTAAGCCGTAGTCGCTAGCGTGCTGTAGGTATTCAAATACCTGAGCCGATTTCAATAGCGCTTTGGTAGGGATACAACCCCAATTTAAACATACACCACCTAGGTTTTCCTTTTCTACAATGGCAGTCTTAAATCCTAATTGGGAAGCTCTAATGGCGGTTACATAACCTCCTGGGCCACTACCTAACACAATAATATCGAAATTGCTCATCTATTTGTTTTTTTTGATAACTGTATAATAAAGTGGCAAAGTTACAAAACCATCCCGAATTCCCACAGATGCCATTTCAAATTAATGGTAAATTAAGTCGACCAACATTTTAAATCGTGTTTAAGTGTGCTATAGAGGATAGTTCCCCTGTAAAATAGTTGGGAGTATTATTAGACCTTGGTATAGGAATAGGCCCTAGTTTCTACCGTGCACCAAGGTTTTCTCTGGCAGAAATAGATTTTTTTAACGGACTCCAGACTTTACTATTGGGCAGGTTTAAACTTAAGGGCAATCCCATTAATGCAATGACGTTTCCCTGTAGTTTCCCTAGGGCCATCGTTAAATACATGACCTAAGTGCCCCCCGCAGGTGGCACAGAGCACCTCGGTACGTGCATAGCCTATAAGGTGGTCTACCCCAAAAGCCACATTTCCTTTTATTTCCCTATCAAAACTAGGCCATCCGGTTCCCGAATCAAATTTATGCTCGCTGCTATAGAGTTCCGTTCCACAGGCCTTACAGGTATAGACCCCTTCCTCTTTAAGGTGTAGCAAGGGGCTAGATCCCGGGCTCTCGGTGCCCGCTTTGCGCAGTACATAAAATTCCATGTCTGTAAGTTGTTCCCGCCATTCGGCCTCCGTCTTGTTGATGGTAAAACTTTCCTGCTGTGGAACAGCCGTTGTTTTGGAAGCTTCCTTTTCTTGGGAAGTTCCCTTACATCCTATAAAAACAATGCAAATTGCAAACAGTAGTCTTTTCATGGGGATTCTTTTTTAAGTTAGACGAGGTACGGGGCCTTTGCTTTCAAAGGTGTATTTAGCATATAGGGGACAGTAATCTTTTTAGCAACAAAAAAAGGCCCGAGTTTTTAAAAAAAAAATCAAGAGCCTGTTTCGAAATTCCATTCATTTAAGGACGGTTAATTTATTTTAACCCGTTGCACTTCTTTTTCGGTGACCCCTAGGAAATTCATCACTGCGTTAATATTCGATTTGTCTAGTTTTGCACCAGATAATTTGTCCGCAGGTAGGATGGCTATTCTAAACACCTGTCCTTGAGTATCTGCCGGGGAAAGGGTGGATAAGTCAAAATCTGCCTCCAAGAAAATATTCACGTCAAGAAAGGTGTGGTCATAGTTATATTGTAGTATGCCTTGATCCAAGAGTAGGGTCTGTGGCAATAATCGCCATACATCTATTGGTGGGTTGTTGCCATCTGGGAGCTGTTCCCATAGCAAGTACACCAATACTACATCGGTCTCAAAGACCTCCACGGTTTGTGGAAAGGTGTAGTCTATTAAGTAATCATTGCTAGCAGTAAAATCCCCTTCAATATCTATTACGGTACCCAATATATTCACACCATCTTTTCCATCTTCTCCATCTATCCCGTCGAAGCCATCGAAACCTGGAGGTCCTGCCGGTCCTTCACAGGCCATAAAAAATAATGCAACGAATGTTCCTAGTAGTAAGCCTAATTTTTTCATAATATTAAATTTAAGGTTTAGTATAAAGACTGTTTATCAATGTATGTTTCAAGTGAGTTTCAAAAATCGTTCCACATTTTATAATTATACTTGTAAGCTAGGTAAGTGGTAATAAAAAGGCTGCAATATAGAGGACACTTGCCGAAGTTACCTATATTTGAACTAAATAACACAATCATGACCAAGGTAGTAACCCATAGTTTATTTTCGGATTTTGATATAGACCTGTTTAAGGCGGGGAAACACTTTAAACTTTATGAGAAGTTAGGCTCCCATGTGCTGGAAGTAGATGGGGTAAAAGGAACCTATTTTGCGGTTTGGGCCCCTACGGCGAGATCGGTCTCTGTAGTAGGTGATTTTAATAGTTGGAATGATGCAGAACATCAACTTCACGTACGTTGGGATGGTAGTGGCATCTGGGAAGGTTTTATTCCAAAATTGGGAGCAGGTACCTTATATAAATATTGTATCCACTCTAATAACCACGGCGTGGTTACAGAAAAAGCAGATCCCTTTGCAAAAAGTAGTGAACACCCTCCAAGAACAGCTTCTATCGTTTGGGAGGCTAATCACGATTGGAAAGACGGGAACTGGATGGGAAGTAGAAAAGAAAAGAATTCCTTGGATAGTCCCTTTGCAGTCTATGAAGTGCATCTGGGGTCTTGGAAAAGGAAATCGGACAACAAGTTTATGTCCTACAGAGAATTGGCGGTCGATCTGGTAGAATATGTAAAGGAAATGAAGTTTACCCATGTAGAATTCATGCCTATCATGGAATATCCCTATGATCCCTCCTGGGGCTACCAATTAACCGGATATTTTGCTCCCACCTCTCGATTTGGAAAGGCGGAAGATTTTAAATTTTTGGTAGATACCTTACATCAAAATGATATAGGGGTAATCTTGGATTGGGTGCCCTCCCATTTTCCTGAAGATGCCCACGGACTTGGATTTTTTGACGGGTCCCATCTCTATGAGCACCCCGATAGGCGTAAGGGATATCATCCAGACTGGAAGAGTTTAATCTTTAATTATGGCCGGAATGAGGTGCGAGCCTTTCTCATTAGCAACGCCATGTATTGGTTAGATCATTATCATATTGATGGCCTACGAGTAGATGCCGTTGCTTCTATGTTGTACCTAGATTATTCTAGGGAAGAAGGGGAGTGGGAACCCAATATCTACGGGAATAATGAAAATTTGGAGGCCATATCCTTTATTCGAGAGTTAAATGAAACCGTGTATTCCAATTTTGAGGGCATTCAAATGATTGCCGAGGAGTCTACTTCCTTCCCCATGGTTTCCAAGCCAGTAAATATTGGCGGACTGGGCTTTGGGATGAAATGGATGATGGGATGGATGCACGATACCTTGGAATACTTTAAGAAAGATCCCTTATATCGAAAGTTCCATCAAAACGACCTAACCTTTAGCGCAACCTATGCCTTTACTGAAAATTTTATGCTGCCTTTCTCTCATGATGAGGTAGTCTATGGTAAGCAGTCACTTTTATATAGAATGCCAGGGGACGAATGGCAACGTTTTGCGAATTTAAGATTGCTATTTGGCTATATGTATACCCATCCAGGCGCCAATTTAATATTTATGGGAGGCGAATTTGGTCAATCTTCCGAATGGAATTTCCAAAATAGTTTGGACTGGCACCTGTTGCAATTCGATTTTCACAAGGGCATACAAAATCTAGTGAGGGACTTAAACGGGCTGTATCGCGATCGTCCGGCGCTCTATGAAAAGCAATTTAGTGCAGAAGGATTTCAATGGATCGATTATGGCGATCATGAAAATTCCGTCCTCACGTATATCAGAAAAGGACACGATTCGGAAAAAGATCTATATATAGCCTGTAATTTTACGCCTACTCCCCAACAGAAATATAGAATGGGGGTTCCAGTAACTGGATCCTTAAAGGAGGTGTTTAATAGCGATGGCAAGGAATACGGTGGGTCCGGGATTACGAACGGGAGTGTGAAAATCGCTAAGATTCCATGGCATGGTTATGAAAGATCTGTGGAAATTTCCATTCCGCCGCTGGGGATGGTGGTTTTTACCAAATAAAAGATGACCAATGCACTTCTGAAAAATACAGGGAAGAGTCATATCGTAAATAATACGGGAAATTCTTTTTTTGTACCTTCTTAAACTACAAGTTCATGATAACTAGTACCAAATTAGAATATAAAGGAAATCTATATCCCAATTCAATTGTCGATTTTAATAGGGATGCAGAAAAGCTATACTTCACCACCTTAAACGGAGTTATTCTGGAAATTACCGTTCTACGCGATAGTATCTGCAGGTTTAGGTATGCCACCGAAAATGTTTTTGAGCCCGATTTTTCCTATGCTATAAGCGAGAACGCTAGCTTGGGATATAATAAGTTGGAGATAGCAGAAACGGAAACGGAATACCTGGTGCACACTGCCAAGCTTACTATATTGGTAGATAAAAAGACCTTAAGGACACAAATATCGGACCTAGATGGCTTTATCCTCAATGAGGACGAACTGGGTTTTCATTGGGAAGAAAATTATGAATTCGGTGGGAATACCGTAAAAATGAGCAAAATCTGCCAACATGCGGAAAGCTTCTACGGGCTGGGAGATAAGGCAACCCACAGTAATCTAAAAGGCAAGCAACTTACTAATTGGGTAACGGACCAGTATGCCTATGGTAAAGATCAAGACCCGCTATATAAGGCAATTCCATTTTATATCGGCTTGCACAACGAAAAGGCCTATGGTATTTTCTTTGACAATACTTTTAAAACTGGGTTCGATTTTGCACATGAGCGGAGAAATGTAACTAGCTTTTGGGCAGATGGGGGGGAGATGAACTACTATTTTTTCTATGGTCCTACTTTTGCTCATGTTGTAAAAGGCTATACGAACCTTACCGGTACGCCAGAATTACCGCCCTTATGGGCACTGGGATTCCATCAATCCAAGTGGAGCTATTATCCAGAGAACAAAGTAAGGGAGTTGGCGGCAAAGTTTAGAAAGTTGAGAATTCCCTGTGACGGACTTTATTTGGATATAGATTATATGGACGGATTCCGCTGTTTTACTTGGGATAAAAAGTATTTTCCAAACCCCAAACAAATGGTCTCGGATTTGGAAAAAGACGGGTTTAAGACAGTGGTGATGATAGATCCAGGGATAAAAATAGACAAGGATTATTGGGTCTATCAAGAGGCGATAGCCAAGGATTATTTCTGTAAGCGTGCCGATGGGGCCCTTATGAAAGGAAAAGTATGGCCGGGGGAATGTAATTTTCCAGATTTCACCAATCCCGAGGTAAGGGAATGGTGGGGTGGTCTTTACAAGGAAATGTTCAAGGAAATTGGAGTACATGCGGTATGGAACGATATGAACGAACCTGCTGTCATGGATGTTCCTACTAAAACCGCTCCCTTGGATACAAGGCATAATTTTGATGGCCACCCTTGCTCGCATCGCAAAGCCCATAATATTTATGGGATGCAAATGGTAAGGGCTTCCTATGAGGGGATTAAGAAATATGTTTACCCCAAAAGGCCTTTTGTAATCACCAGAGCCGCTTATGCGGGTACACAACGTTATTCTTCTACGTGGACTGGGGATAATGTGGCTACCTGGGAACATTTATGGATAGCGAATGTGCAGGTGCAAAGGATGTGTATGAGCGGATATTCCTTTGTGGGATCGGATATTGGTGGTTTTGCGGAACACCCCACGGGAGAGCTGTTTGCAAGATGGGTGCAATTAGGCGTGTTTCACCCTTTTTGCAGAGTGCATAGTAGTGGAGACCATGGCGACCAAGAGCCTTGGTCCTTTAGCGATGAGGTTACTAAGATTGTGCGGAAATATATAGAACTTCGCTATCAACTTCTACCGTATTTGTATACCATGTTCCATAAATATGTTAAGGAAGGAACGCCCATGATTAAACCCTTGGTATATTTTGACCAAGAAGATCCCCAGACCCATTTCAGGATGGACGAGTTTATTTTTGGGGAGCAAATATTGGTGTGTCCCGTGCAAGAACCAAACGCCTTGGGACGCAGGATGTATTTTCCTAGGGGCACTTGGTATGATTATTGGACAGATGAGGTGATGGCCGGGGGAATGGAAAATTGGATTGATGCCAAATTGGAAAAAATACCGGTTTTTGTAAAGGAAGGTGCTATTATTCCAAAATATCCAGTTCAGCAATACGTAGGGGAACTGGAGATTGAAGAGCTTGTTTTAGAGGTCTATTATAAGAATGGGGTGGAAACCTCTACTGTATACGAGGATGCCCAGGATGGCTACGATTATAAAAAAGGAAGGTTTAGTCTACGGAATTTCCACTTTCGGGGTAAAGATCAAGAATTGATTATTCAGCAGTTTAAGGAAGGGACGTATATTACACCCTACGAAACCTTTAGACTTAATTTCCATGGCTTGCCTTTTAAAATTATGGAGGTTTGGGTAGATGGTGAGCAAATGGATACCGAAAACCTAGGGATAAACGATAATATGCATATTCATATAAGCAAAGATTTTACTGTTTTGCATCTTCTTGGAGCTTAATTTTTATGTAAATTTCGAAAAAAATAATACAGAATACCATGAGGAAGATTATACTTATAATAGCCGTGTTTTTTGGCGTCTTGGCCTGTAAAACAAATCCGTTTACAGGGCAGAAAGTGTTGAACTTTTATGGGAATAGTCAGATATTTCCAATGGCCTTTGCTCAATATGAGGAGTTTTTAAAAGAACATAAGGTGGTTACAGGAACCGCAGATGCCACTATGATCAAAAAAACAGGACAGCGAATAGCAGCTGCCGCGGAGCGCTGGCTAACCGCAAATGGATATCCAGGCTACCTGAAAGATTATAAATGGGAATACAAGTTGGTAGAGGACGAAACAGTAAACGCCTGGTGTATGCCAGGGGGGAAAATTGTTTTCTATACCGGTATTTTACCTATTTGTAAAGGGGAAACAGGAGTTGCCGTTGTAATGGGACACGAGGTGGCCCACGCCTTGGCCAATCATGGAGCACAGCGGATGAGTGCAGGTACCTTACAGCAATTGGGAGCTGTAGCGGGGAATGTGGCTATCCAAGATCCAGAAAAAAGACAATTGTTCAATCAGGCCTACGGTATTGGCTCGCAGGTAGGAGTAATGTTGCCTTTTAGTAGGAGTCATGAAACCGAGGCAGACCGTATAGGACTTCAAATTATGGCCATAGCGGGTTATAACCCAGATGAGGCAGCTGAGCTATGGAGGAGAATGAAGGAGCATGGCGGAGCAGCTCCTCCAGAATTTTTAAGTACCCACCCCTCCAATGAGACCAGAATTAGGAACCTTACGGAATGGGCGCCCCTAGCCAAGCAGGAAGCTGCTAAATTTGGGGTTACAAGCTTTCAATAATAGCATATAATGTAATATATTGCCCGTATAAAAATTGGGGAGCCGCTCCATAGAGCGGCTTTTTTTATGCCAAAAATGAAGAATAAACAGCTAGAAAAAGGCAGTAAAAAATTATTGAACGCCTGGGCATTTTACGACTGGGCAAACTCGGTCTATAGCCTGGTGATTACATCGGCTATATTTCCCATCTTCTATGGCATTCTTTTCCGGATGGCAGATGTGGAGAAAGTAGTGGTATTTGGAGGGGAAATAGCGCGTGCTCCCCTAATTAGTTACGTAACCTCCGCCGCCTTTTTATTTATAGCCTTAATTACCCCTTTTATTTCCGGGATTGCAGATTATTTGGGTAATAAGAAGCTGTTTATGAAGTTTTTCTGCTATCTGGGAGCGCTCTCCTGTATTGGACTGTATTGGTTTTCATTAGACCATATTTATATCAGTCTTAGTTGTTACTTTTTCGGTTTGGTAGGGTTTTGGGTCAGTATGGCTATTTATAATTCTTATTTACCCGATATTTCCTTCCCAGAGCAACAGGATGCTATAAGTGCCAAGGGGTTTTCGCTAGGATATGTGGGGAGCGTTCTACTCTTGCTCTTTAATTTGGCAATGGTAATGAAGCCCTCATGGTTTGGAATAACCTCTAACGAAGCGGGAATTGCAGAGGTGAAGGCGATGCGGTATTCTTTTCTTACTGTGGGGATTTGGTGGGTTGGCTTTGCCCAGTACACCTTTTATTATTTACCTAAGGGGTATCGGAAAGAAGGAAATCGACCTAATGTGGTGCTCAATGGTTTTAGGGAGCTAAAGGAGGTTTGGCGCCAAATGGGACATCGGATGCGGTTAAAAAGGTATTTGGCTGCCTTCTTTGTATATAGTATGGCCGTACAAACGGTAATGCTAATTGCTACTTATTTTGCGGAGGAAGAGATAGCATGGGGAGGAGATAAGGAGCGATCCATGGGGCTGATTATCAGTATTCTGGTAATTCAGTTGGTGGCCATCTTGGGTGCTACCGTTACGGCCAAGTTATCTGGGAGGCTGGGAAATATTAAGACCTTGATCATTGTTAACTTACTCTGGTTGGCCATTTGTTTTTATGCATATTTCGTAATTACCCCTACCGAATTTTATATAGCAGCTGGGTGTGTGGGCTTGGTAATGGGTGGGATACAGGCGCTGTCCCGTTCTACCTATTCCAAATTCCTTCCAGATACCACCGATACTGCCTCCTTCTTTAGTTTTTACGATGTGGCAGAGAAAATCGGTATTGTGATAGGTACTTTAATTTACGGATACATCGCCCAAGCTACCGGCAGTATGCGGAATGCTATTATGTTTTTAGGGGCATTATTTCTCCTAGGTGCCTTTCTATTGACCAGAGTAAATAAAGGGCGGAAATTTTAATCCCGCCCAATACTGCGTTAAGGGGTTTCATTCCAATTGGTTATTGGTTTTTCTTTAGGGAAATTCCACCATATTTACTGCTGATGAAAACAGATTTTCCGCTGCTTGGTTTCCCGTAATATCCCTTGTAGTATTTCTCGGTAGATTTTTCCGTGCTCACCTCCATCGTTAAATGATTCTGCCCACGTAGACCAGCATAGGAAGCTTCTATCTCAAAATTAAAATGATAATTTGCCGCATAGCCGATAGTAATGCCGGTATAGGAGGATTGCAATTGTAGGTTGCCTGCTTTAGGGGTTATTTCATCTATTTTTATAGCCCCGTAACTCGACTTTAGATCTAGGTTTCCATGGACTCTTCCCAACGCTATGGTGACGTAATCCCCATTACCTTCCACATTTCCTACCTCCCCAATTTCCAATTTGCCATAATCATTGTTAAAGGTGAGGTTTTCCATGATACCTACCTTGGTATTGGTGTAGTCTGCGGAAATGCGGAGATCGCCCGCTTTAGATATGGTGAAATCTGAATAATCTGCTTTAATGCTGCCACTTTTCATATATTCTATAGTAGAGCGGGAAGTATAGTCAAAGGATAATTCATTGTTTCTTCCATGTAATTCCCCAATCTCTAACCTGCCATAGTCACAGTTAATAGTAGCGTGCCCATCTATTCTGTCTAACAGAATGTTGCCATAGTCATTATTGAGATCAACGCTGTTTTTTATTGGGATTTTGATGGTGTAATTTACCTGCATATTTACATTGTTGTTGTTTCCCCAGCCCCAGCTCCATTTGCTTTTGGATTGATTGAATACCGTGGTTGCAGATATCCTTGATTTAGAATTTTCAAATTGGATATCGATATCGTCCAACTTGCGTTGCACCTTTTCCTCGTTGTCCCCTGTGGTCTTTATTTGAACTTGAATTAGAACCCGATTTTCGTTCCAAGAGGTGATGTTTAAATTTCCATAGCGATTTTTTACCTTCAGTAAGGCGTCGGAATTTACCGAATATTCTTTCTTGATGGTCTTTTCTTTGCTGTACTTACCTCCCTGAATTCCGTCAGTGGCGTAAGTGAAAATGGGGATAGCCAATAATATAGCTAGGATGTTTTTAGATAATACTGTTCTCATGTTGTTGGGTTTTTAATGATTTTATTTCTTCTAGTTGTTTTATTACCTCATTCAACAATCCAATCCTGGTTTGAAAATTTCCGATCATGGCACTTAATATCAACTTGGTGTTTCCTCCGTTTATAAGGTCTTGCTCCAATTTTTTATAATCATTTTCCAAGGTGTTAAGTTGGGACATTACATCGTTGATCATTTTATCGGTCTCCGGCCCGCGCTCATTTTGTAAAGTTTTTACTTGTTCCTCAATCAGGCTAGTAAAGTAATATTGGGAATTCACTGCCTCTGGGGAAATCTTGGAAAGCTGTTGCTCCATGGTGGTAGGGCGGTTATAAAAATTTAAGGCCAAGGAAAACAATAGCAACAGCGAGGCTGCAATGGCCAAGGGCTTCCACCAAGTGCTATCTTTTTTTATTCTGGACTGTTTCTTGGGGAGTGTCTCTAGCTTGGCCATAAAACGCTCCCGGTGCCCAATGGCGGGTTCCTGGGTGTCTAGCTTGCCTTTAAGTTGTTCAAATAATTGCTCTATGTTGTCCTTTTCTGTCATGTTACAGCTGTTAGTTTTTGTCTTAGGCTGCTCTTGGCCCTGGAAATAATAGTTCTGCAGTTGGCATAGCTTAGCTGCATAATGTCACTTATTTCCTCGTAATCGTAGCCTTCAATTAAATGCAGGGTTAGTGCAAGCTTATATTTTTCATTTAAGAGGTCCATTGTTTTTATAACGTGTTGTGCCTTTAAGTCTACATCCCCAGGGTCCGCTACATAACCCTCGTTGTCTTCTACCTTGTACAATACTGGGTCTAGGGCAACCTCTTGTTTTTTTATCATCTTTCGGTACTCCTGAATGCTGTTGTTGATGACTATTCGTTTTAACCATGCCCCAAAACTCACTTCGCCTTTAAAGCTTTCCAGTTTTGTAAAAGCGCTTAGGAAAGACTCTTGCATAACATCCTCTGCTAGGGCTGGTTGCTTAACTATTCTATAGGCAACGTTGTACATGCCTTGGTAATAGCGGTCGTAGACCTCCATTTGGGCAGACGTATCCCCGTTTAAACACTGTTGCAACAAGGTGTTAATATGTTTTCTTTCTAGGCTCAAAAAGTATTCAACTTTATTAAAAGATGTAGTAATTTAGGGATTGTTACAGTTTATTTGCAAAGTTTTTATTTATTGGCATAGGAATTGCCCAAATAAGGATGAGAATAATTTAAAGAAAATGCTAGACTCATAGGTTGTATAGGGGTTTGGCGGATAATTAACGTCTAATGTGAAATAGAATTCTGTTGAAAACTTAGTGACAGAATGACCGAAAATAAAATATGGGTAATTTGAAGAATATAAAATTTGACACTATGTCATTGCAAGGAATCGATGAAGGTGCAGAATTAATTCCGTTAATGACAGCGGAGGATGAGGAAGAAATAAACAATGAAAGTTTGCCTAACACCTTGCCCATTCTGCCATTGAGGAATACCGTTTTGTTTCCTGGGGTGGTTATACCCATTACGGCTGGGAGGGATAAGTCTATCAATCTTATAAAAGATGCCAATAACGGTTCAAAGGTAATTGGCGTAGTTTCTCAAAAGGACGAGGAAACAGAAAATCCTGGAGTAAAGGATATCAATACCTTGGGAACCGTAGCCAGAATTTTGAGGGTATTGCAAATGCCAGACGGTAATACCACGGTAATCATTCAGGGTAAAAAGCGATTTGAAGTGGCAGAGGTGCTTACGGAAGAGCCTTATATGACGGCTACGGTACGTGAGACCAAGGAAGTGAGACCAGATAGGGAGAATAAGGAGTTTAGGGCAATTATAGATTCTATTAAGGAGTTGTCCCTACAGATTATTCGGGATAATCCCAATATTCCCAGCGAGGCGTCCTTTGCGATTAAAAATATCCAGAGCGATTCATTTTTAATCAATTTCATCTCCTCCAATCTTAATTTAAGTGTACAGGAAAAGCAAGAGCTTTTGGAGATTGGCGACTTAAAGGAAAGGGCGTTGGCCACCTTGAAATATATGAATGTAGAGCTGCAGAAACTGGAATTGAAAATTGATATTCAGTCCAAAGTTCGTAGTGATATGGACCAACAGCAACGCGAATATTATCTGCATCAGCAAATGAAGACCATCCAGGAAGAGCTTGGGGGAATTTCCTATGAGCAGGAAGTGGACGAAATGCGGATCAAAGCAAAAACGAAAAAATGGAGTGAAGCGGTTGCAGAACATTTCGATAAGGAAGTATCTAAACTGCAGCGAATGAATCCGCAAGTAGCGGAATATTCCATCCAGCGAAATTATTTAGATCTCTTTCTAGACCTCCCGTGGAATGAATTCTCCAAGGATAAATTCGATCTTAAAAGGGCCCAGAGAATATTGGATAGGGACCATTACGGATTGGAGGACGTTAAGAGGCGAATCATAGAATATTTGGCGGTATTAAAACTGCGTAACGATATGAAATCGCCCATACTTTGTCTCTATGGACCTCCAGGGGTTGGTAAAACCTCTTTAGGGAAATCTGTAGCAGAGGCACTAGGTAGGGAATATGTGCGTATTTCCTTAGGTGGACTCAGGGATGAAGCTGAGATTCGTGGTCATAGAAAAACCTATATTGGTGCCATGCCTGGTAGGATTATTCAGAGTTTAAAAAAGGCCGGGAAATCTAACCCCGTGTTTATCTTGGACGAAATAGACAAATTGTCTAGCAGTAATCAAGGAGATCCTTCCTCTGCCATGTTGGAGGTGTTAGATCCGGAGCAGAACAACGAATTCCATGACAATTTCCTAGAGGTTGGATATGACCTTTCCAAGGTGATGTTTATTGCAACGGCTAATAATTTGTCTACTATCCAACCTGCGCTTAGAGATCGTATGGAAATAATAAATGTAACTGGGTATACCATTGAGGAAAAGGTGGAGATTGCCAAGAGACACTTATTGCCAAAACAATTAAAAGAACACGGTCTTAGTACAAAAGATCTTAAAATTGGGAAAGTCCAGTTAGAGAAAATTGTAGAGGGATACACGCGCGAATCTGGAGTGCGTTCCTTGGAAAAGATGGTGGCTAAGATGGTAAGAAATGCGGCCAAATCCATTGCCATGGAAGAGGAGTACAATGTGAAGGTGAGCAATGAGGATGTAGAAAAAATCTTAGGTCCTGCTAGGATGGAAAGAGATAAATATGAAAACAACGATGTAGCCGGAGTGGTTACAGGCTTAGCTTGGACCAGTGTAGGTGGAGATATTCTATTTATAGAATCTATCCTTTCTAAAGGGAAAGGGACCCTTAATATTACTGGAAATTTAGGAAAGGTAATGAAGGAGTCTGCTACAATTGCCATGGAGTTCATAAAGTCTAACAGTGAGCGGTATGGCATAGATCCAGAGGTTTTTGATCAGTACAATGTACATATTCACGTGCCAGAAGGAGCCACTCCTAAAGATGGACCCAGTGCGGGTATTACAATGCTAACCTCTTTGGTCTCTTTGTTTACCCAAAGAAAGATAAAGAAGAGCATTGCTATGACGGGAGAAATAACCCTAAGAGGCAAGGTATTGCCTGTAGGGGGGATTAAAGAGAAGATTTTGGCGGCCAAAAGAGCAAGGATCAAAGAAATCATCTTATGTGAAGACAATAGAAAAGATATCCTAGAGATTAAAGAAGAATATCTAAAAGGGTTAACCTTCCATTATGTGACCGATATGCAGGAAGTGCTGGATATTGCCATTACGGATGAGAAAGTTAAGAATGCTAAGGAACTATAATCCTATTGATAGTGTCAATTAAAAGACACCTGGTATAACAGTGCCCGTCTTGCGGAAAGACGGGCACTTTTACTTTAGAATTAAAAGGATTTTTAATTCTTTGGGCTATTTTTACTGCTAAATAATGATTTTAACCAGCGCCCTAGTTCGGTACTGGGGGGTGAACAATTACAATAATTTTTAAATCCCATGGGAAAAATAAACATAGCTATTGATGGCTATTCATCAACAGGTAAGAGTACAATTGCCAAGCAATTGGCAAAAGCACTGGGATACATCTATGTAGATACTGGGGCAATGTACAGGGCGGTTACCCTATATGCCATGCGCCACGGTTTAATAGGCGAAACAGAGGAGGAGTTGAAAAGGCTGGTAACCCACCTACCTAAAATAAATCTTCAGTTTGTGCACAATGCAGACCTGGGATTTTCGGAAATGTATCTAAATGGGGAGAATGTAGAAAAGGAGATTAGGGCATTGCCGGTATCCAAACAAGTAAGTAAGGTAGCTACCTTGGAAGCTGTACGAAAGAAATTAGTGGCTATGCAACAGGAGATGGGTAAGAGAAAAGGGGTAGTGATGGACGGTAGGGATATAGGTACCGTCGTTTTTCCGGATGCGGAATTTAAAATATTTATGACAGCCTCCCCCGAGACAAGAGCGTTTAGGCGGTATAAGGAACTGTTGGAAAAAGGTGAGAAAGTGACCTATGATGAGGTGTTGGTAAATGTGCGCTATAGGGATGCCATAGATTCCAATAGAAAATTCTCTCCATTAAAAAAGGCCGAGAATGCTATTGAGTTCGATAATAGTGATATGGGATTGGAAGAGCAATTAGACCGTATCTATAATTATGCATTGCGTAAAATTGAGGAGACAAACGCTTAATCCCCTTTGAAAATGGTAAAAGAAAAGGCGGATGTCCAAAAAAATAACTTTGGATATCCACCTTCTTAGTTAGTGGCAAAAATACCAGGCTTAGTTGGGAATGACCAATACTTGGTC
Source organism: Arenibacter lacus (assembly GCF_008711145.1). Taxonomy (NCBI): domain Bacteria; kingdom Pseudomonadati; phylum Bacteroidota; class Flavobacteriia; order Flavobacteriales; family Flavobacteriaceae; genus Arenibacter; species Arenibacter lacus. Next base: position 70,367 of record NZ_VVIN01000001.1, on the reverse strand, counting down.
TGGGTGGATTAAATCTGGATTTTTGAGAATGTCCTTGTTGGCCTCAAAAATTTTCTTGTACTTCATAGGGTCTCCGTAATATTTTTTGGCAATCTTACTTAAAGATTCCCCGCTTTTTACCGTGTGTCGGTGGTAAACGCTTTGATCGGCAACGGTAATATTGGCTTTTAGATCGGAAGGATTTTCCCCGCCTATCTCTTTAATTTTGTCCCAAAGAAGGTTTTTTTCATATTGGGTCTTAGTTTCCCCTTTAATTTTAAGAATGCCATTCTCCTCGGTAACATTACCGTTTTTTACTTCTAATTTTTCGCCAAGGTTTAATACCTCTTGATACTTTGATTTTACACTCATCTATCCGTTTTTTAATGGTTATTATTAGCTATTACAAGATAAGGGATTCTTGGATTAGTTACGGCTATAAATCAAGAAATAGTTAAGTTGTTGGAGGTCAAGTGGTTTTTGTGTTGGTGTTATGGAAAATTAATTGTACATTTGCACTCCTTTTTTAACAAACTATCGAGAGGAAAAAGGGAATATAAAAAAATAATAATCATAACATCTTCCTTGGATATTGTTTTACTCTTGTGACTCCATGGAATACAAATTAAAGATCAGCAAATGGCTGAAGACAAAACACCAGCAGAGGTAGAAGCTACTACCGAAGCTACTCAAGAACAAAAAGTAGAAACCCCAGCTCAAGATCCTCAAGAATTCTTGGAGAACTTTAACTGGGAAAAGTACGAGCAAGGTATCGAGCGCGTTGATGATTCCAAATTAAAGGAATTTGAAGAAATGGTTGCCGAGAACTTTGTGGATACTGCAGACGCAGAAGTGGTGGAAGGAACAGTAGTGTACCTTACGGAGCGTGAGGCGATCATTGATATCAACGCCAAGTCTGAAGGAGTAATTTCACTTAATGAATTCCGCTACAATCCCGATCTTAAAGTAGGGGATAAAGTAGAGGTGTTGATTGATATCCGTGAGGATAAAAGTGGACAATTAGTTCTTTCTCATAGAAAAGCCAGAACAATCATGGCATGGGATAGGGTTAATGCCGCTCATGACAACGAAGAAATTGTTAGTGGTTTTGTAAAATGCAGAACTAAAGGTGGTATGATCGTGGATGTATTTGGAATTGAAGCGTTCTTGCCAGGTTCTCAAATAGATGTTAAGCCGATCCGTGATTACGATCAGTATGTAAACAAGACTATGGAATTTAAAGTGGTTAAGATTAACCACGAATTTAAGAACGTAGTTGTTTCGCATAAAGCATTGATTGAAGCGGACATTGAAGAGCAGAAGAAAGAAATCATCAGCCAGTTGGAAAAAGGACAAGTATTAGAAGGTGTTGTTAAAAACATTACTTCTTACGGTGTGTTCATAGATCTTGGTGGTGTTGATGGATTGGTACATATTACTGATCTTTCTTGGAGCAGAATCAACCATCCGAACGAAGTGGTTGAACTTGACCAGAAATTAAACGTGGTAATCTTAGACTTCGACGAAAACAAGTCTAGAATCCAGTTAGGTCTTAAGCAATTGGAGAAACATCCATGGGATGCCTTGAGCGAAGACATTAAGATTGGTGATAAAGTTAAAGGTAAAGTAGTTGTTATTGCAGACTACGGTGCATTTATCGAAGTTGCCGAAGGTGTTGAAGGATTGATTCACGTTTCTGAAATGTCTTGGTCTACTCACTTGCGTTCCGCTCAGGATTTCGTAAAAGTTGGAGATGAGATTGAAGCAGTAGTATTAACCTTGGATAGAGAAGATCGTAAGATGTCTCTTGGTATCAAGCAATTGACTCCAGACCCATGGACTGATATTACAACTAAATACCCTGTTGGTTCTAAGCATAAAGGAATTGTACGTAACTTCACCAACTTTGGTGTATTCGTAGAATTGGAAGAAGGGATAGACGGATTAATCTATATCTCCGATCTTTCTTGGACCAAGAAAATTAAGCACCCATCAGAGTTTGTAACCGTTGGTGATACTTTGGAAGTGGAAGTATTGGAGTTGGATGTTGAGGGTCGTAAATTAAGTTTAGGACACAAGCAGACTACCGAGAACCCATGGGATAAGTACGAAACCGAGTTTGCCTTGGATACAGTTCATAAGGGCAGTATAGCAGAGATAGTAGACAAAGGTGCTACTATTGAGTTTAACGAGGATATCGTAGCCTTTGTACCAACCCGTCACCTGGAAAAAGAAGATGGTACCAAATTGGTAAAAGGTGAGGAAGCTGAATTTAAAGTGATTGAATTCAATAAAGAATTCAAGAGAGTGGTTGCAAGTCATACCGCAATATTCAGAGAAGAAGAGAAGCGTAATGTGAAGGCCGCCGTTAAGAAGGCTGCAGCTGCTGCAGACGAAGCGAAACCTACTTTAGGGGATGCTAACGAAGCTTTGCAAGCGCTTAAGGATAAAATGGAAGCGAACGACAAGAAAAAGAAGTAAGCCTCTATTTTAATAACTATAGAAAAGCCTCGACCTACGTCGGGGCTTTTTTTTTGGATTCTAGGTAAGGAAGGTGTAGGTTTATGGAATAAATATAATTTTAAAATATTGGGTATCAGTTCTTCCTGTTATTAATAAAACACTATTCCTAGAACAATCCTTTATATTAGATAGAAATCCCTACTTTTGTAAATCAAAGGCATTGGACAAAATAGCTATGAGTCAAAAAGTATTGCTTTCTTCCAAAGAAATAAATATTATCCTGCATCGCCTGGCTTGCCAATTGTTGGAGAATCACCTAGATTTTAAGGAAACCGTATTAGTTGGCCTGCAGCCAAGAGGAATTTTCTTGGCGGTTCGTTTGGCCAAGATCCTTAAAGAGGAATATGGCGTAGAAACTATAGATTTAGGATTCTTGGACATTACGTTTTATAGGGACGATTTTAGACGGGGCGATAAGACATTGGAGGCCAATAAGACCAAAATAGATTTTCTTGTAGAAGATAAAAAAGTGGTGTTTATAGATGATGTGCTTTATACAGGACGTAGTATAAATGCAGCTTTAACGGCCATACAATCTTTTGGAAGGCCTAGGGAAGTAGAATTGTTAACCCTTATCGACCGTCGCTTTAGCAGGCATTTGCCCATTCAACCTACTTATAGGGGGAGGCAGGTAGATGCTATCAATGAGGAAAAGGTAAAAGTGATGTGGGAAGAAAATGATGGGGAAGACGTTATATATTTAGTAAAGAAATAAACGCATGAGCGAACTGAGTGTAAATCACTTGCTGGGGATTAAGTACCTGAAAGAGTCGGATATTCAGCTCATTTTTGAAACTGCCGATCACTTCAAGGAAGTTTTAAATAGACCTATAAAAAAGGTTCCTTCGCTTCGCGATATTACCATAGCGAATATCTTTTTTGAAAATAGTACCCGTACGAGACTCTCCTTCGAATTGGCCGAAAAAAGACTCTCTGCCGATGTGGTGAATTTCTCAGCAGGACAGTCTTCAGTGAAAAAAGGGGAAACCTTGATAGATACGGTAAATAATATCCTATCTATGAAGGTAGATATGGTGGTAATGAGGCACCCCAATCCAGGAGCTGGTATATTCCTGTCTAAGCATGTTAAATCTTCCATTATAAACGCAGGGGACGGTGCACATGAGCACCCAACACAGGCGTTGTTAGATTCCTATTCTATTAGAGAGAAGCTGGGGGATGTAAGTGGTAAGAATGTTCTTATCGTTGGGGATATCCTTCATTCTAGAGTGGCACTTTCCAATATATTTGCCCTAAAATTACAGGGAGCCAACGTGAAGGTGTGTGGCCCCAAAACCTTAATGCCAAAGCATATCGAGTCACTTGGGGTAAGCGTGGAGAGCGATCTGCGAAAGGCTCTAAATTGGTGCGATGTCGCCAATATGCTACGAATACAGAACGAACGCTTAGATATTAGCTATTTCCCCACCACTAGGGAGTATACCCAACAATATGGCGTTAATAAAGCGCTATTGAACAGTTTGGATAAGGAAATTGTGATAATGCACCCGGGACCTATTAATCGCGGTGTGGAAATAACCAGTGATGTGGCCGATTCCAAACAATCCATTATTTTAAATCAGGTAGAGAATGGAGTGGCTATTAGAATGGCGGTAATTTATTTGTTGGCATCAAAAATAAAATAATAGACGTATGATTTTAGACAGAGAAGAAAACGTAACTATTGTGCTGCAGGAAGACACTTCCTTAAAGGCATTTATAAATAACCTGAAGGAGAGTTATCCCAAGATTAAGAACGATCACATCATCCTAAATCTCTTTTCTTTTTCCAAGCTTACATCAGGAGATGTCTTAGAGTTTTTAGATCTGTCCGAAACTCATAGGAATTCCAAAAAATCCTTTGTGCTGGTTACCGATAAGGTGGCTTACGATGAGGTTCCAGACAATATCTGCGTGGTACCTACTATTCAGGAGGCTAGGGATATTATAGAACTCGAGGAAATAGAGCGGGAGCTAGACCTGTAGTGTCACAGTAGTAGACGTGCTCACTGATGGGTCTGCAACACTATATAGGGCTTACCTAATCCTTAGCTGCGTATCGGTTTTTGTTTAATGGCTACTATATTCCTAGATTTAAAACAGTAAGTGCCCTAAATTGGGACGGCGGTTGTCTGGTTGCAGCCAGTTGCCAAGTTTGGTGGTCTTTTCCTATGTCTAGGATAAGGAGTATATTGGGAGAAACGTATGGGTTCCTATGCTATTTAGCAAAAGCTATAAGCAATAGGGTGTTGTGGGAAGCTATAGGGAAATGGAGGGGAGGATCTAATATTCCCACAAACCCAATACCTTGAACGAATGTCCCATTATTAATTTTTTTTTTTTTTCTATGAAACTAACCATTTTGGGATGTTATGCAGCTACCCCTAGATCTTTAAATAACCCAACCTCCCAGGTACTCGAGATAAAGAATCACTTGTTTTTAATTGATTGTGGAGAAGGTACCCAGGTACAATTGCGTAAGCATAAGATAAAATTCTCTAGAATCAACCATATTTTTATATCCCATTTACACGGGGATCATTTTTTTGGTTTACCTGGTTTAATTTCCACTTTCCGATTACTAGGTCGTAAAACGCCATTACATGTTTACGGGCCAAAAGGGATCAAGGAGGCGATTACCCTATTTTTAAAATTAGGGGATTCCTGGACCAATTATCCACTGTACTTTCACGAGCTTAGCGCTTTAGGATCCGAACTTATTTTTGAGGACAATAAGGTGGAAGTGAGTACTATTCCCCTTCAACATCGAATTTATACCAACGGCTTTTTGTTTAAGGAGAAAATTGGAGAGCGTATCTTAAATGTGGAAGCAGTATCAAAATACGGTGTGGATACATGTTATTTCCAGAATATTAAAAAGGGGAAGGATGTAATTTTGGACAATGGTGACAGAATAGACAATCACTTGTTGAGTTTTGATCCTCGTCCGCCTAAAAGCTATGCGTTTTGTAGCGATACCCAATATTCGGAGCAGGTGATTCCCATCATCAGTGGGGTGAGTGTTTTATATCATGAATCTACCTTTTTGGAGTCGGAAAAGGCCTTAGCGCCTAAAACTAAACACGCAACAGCCAAGGAAGCCGCAACCATCGCAAAAAAGGCCGAGGTGGGAAAGCTGATCCTAGGCCATTTCTCTACCCGTTACGCTTCTACTGAACTTTTTAAAGAGGAAGCAACCACAATTTTTCCTGAAGTGGAACTGGCCGAGGATGGAAAGTATTTTGAGCTTTAAGAAGATAGTTAAGGAGGTATTCTGTTGTTTATTTTGGTTAACGCCAGCTGTAGCAAAAGGGGAAGAGGTGTGGAGTTGGTTTTAAAAGTGAAAATAACCAAGTTTGGCTTTCTTTTTTTAATTTGTTTTGTGCAAATTTGTGGTTGGTGTTAGATTGCGCTAAAAGGTTATTCCAGGCTTACTGGATGTATAATTCCTGTGCTACTGGCCCTTAGTTATTTAGGATTCCCTTCTCCAATTTCAATTCGTTCTTATGCAAAAAGATTTAGGTGATTATAGAAGATCTTATGGTAAAAGTGAGCTTACCAAGGCCAATGTTCCCGAAAATCCCATGGAGCTTTTTCAAAAGTGGTTCTATGAGGTGGAGGCCAGTGAAGGGATAGATGAGCCCAATGCAATGAACATAGCTACCGTGGGCAAGGATGGATATCCAAAAAATAGGGTGGTCTTGTTAAAGAAATTCACCTATGAGGGATTTATTTTTTACACCAATTATGAGAGCGAGAAAGGCAAGGCCATAAGTAATAACCCTAAGGTATGTCTTTCCTTTTTTTGGCCCAATATGGAGCGGCAAATTATTATAAAAGGTGATGCCGAAAAAATTGCCCCTAATTTGTCCGATGGATATTTTGAGTCCAGACCGGATGGAAGCAAGTTGGGCGCTATTGTTTCTCCTCAAAGTGAGGTAATCCCTAACAGGGAATTTTTGGAATCCAAATTAAAGGATTTAGAAAAATCCTATGCAGACCGAGAGATTGAACGGCCCAGTTACTGGGGCGGGTTTATAGTAAAGCCGGTTTCCATCGAATTTTGGCAAGGGAGACCAAATAGGTTGCACGATAGGATACGCTATAGTCTGCAGCCAGATTATGACTGGAAGATAGAGCGGTTGGCACCCTAGGTGCAGCTAGTTTTATTTTACCTTTATGGGAGTAAAACAACGGGACCATTAAATTTTTAAGGAATGAAAACAATACTTTTAATGAGGCACGGAAAATCCTCTTGGGACTACCAAGTCTCGGACAGGGATAGACCGCTTTTGGAAAGAGGGATAAGAGATGCTGCCAGGGTTGGGAAGGAGTTTTTAAAAGACCGAATAATTATTGATGCGGCCTTCTCTAGCCCCGCTAACCGAGCAATGCATACGGCTATTATTTTCTTAAGGACCATTAGTTATCCCCTGGATAAATTTAAGCTATCCCCAAGCTTGTACGACTTTAGCGGAGATGATGTATATTCGTTCATTCGTTCCTTGGAAAACACCAAAAATACAGTAATGCTTTTTGGCCATAACGAGGCCTTTACACATATTGCCAACTCCTTGGGGGATGTATATATAAGCAATGTACCTACAAGTGGTTTTGTAGAGTTAAAATTTGATACGAATGATTGGGGTGCCGTGATTAAGGGAGTAACAGGGCGCACAATATTTCCAAAACATATTAGAGAATGATTAAACATAAGTACCAATATATAAACCGAGAAATTAGTTGGTTAAGCTTTAATGAGAGAGTTTTACAAGAGAGTGCCGATAAAAATGTTCCCCTTATAGAGCGATTGCGATTTTTAGGGATATTTTCTAACAATCTCGATGAGTTTTTTAAAGTGAGATATGCTACCGTAAAGCGAATAGTGAATGCAGGGAAAACCGGTAAAAGTGTGCTGGGTGGAGAGAGTGCCAAGGACCTTTTAGAAGAAATTACGGAAATAGTTATTAAGCAGCAGACTAAAAGCCTTAAGATCTTGGGCGATATAGAGAAGGAGCTAGAAACGGAGAATATCTTTCTGGTGAACGAAACTGAAATATCCGAGAGTCAGGCCTGCTTTATAAAAAATTATTTTATTGAAAAGGTAAGCCCTTTATTGATGACCATTATCTTAAATGATAAGGTGGGATTTCCTATGTTAAAAGATACGGCTGCGTATTTGGCAGTTAAGATGGTGCTTAAAAACCAACCAGGCTGTAAGACGCAGGCCAAGCAGAAGCGGTTTGCATTGATCGAAATTCCCAAGGGTATAGATAGATTTGTAGTGCTGCCAAAAGAAGGGGATAAGAACTATATTATTATTCTGGACGATCTTATTAGATACTGCTTGGACAGTGTGTTTAATATGTTCGATTACGAGACCATTTCTGCTCATATGATTAAAATTACCAGGGATGCAGAATTGGATATAGACAATGACCTAAGTAAGAGTTTTATAGAGAAAATCTCCACCAGTGTGGAGCACCGGAAAATAAGTGATCCCGTCCGTTTTGTGTATGACAAGAAAATTGCCGCAGATACCCTTAATTTTCTAAAGGAGAAAATGGATGTGGAGGATACGGATAGTGTAATTCCCGGAGGTAGGTATCACAATAGGCGAGACTATATGAGCTTCCCTAGCTTAGGGAGAAAAGACCTGATGTACGAACCGATCGTTCCCCTGCCTGTGAAAGGCTTATCTATGGAAGGGAGTCTTTTTGAGCGAATAGCAGAAAAGGACTTTTTGCAATATACTCCTTATCAAACCTTCTCCTATATCATTAAGTTTTTAAGGGAGGCTGCCTTAGATCCTAAGGTGAACAACATAAAGATTACCGTGTACAGATTGGCTAATAATTCGCAAGTCGCCGCTTCTTTAATCAATGCTGTGAAGAATGGGAAGCAGGTAACGGTGCAAATAGAATTGCAAGCAAGATTTGATGAGCAAGCCAATATAGAGTATGCCGAACAATTGCAGGCAGAAGGCGTACAGCTAATTTTTGGGGTACGGGGGTTAAAGGTGCATAGTAAAATATGCTTGGTAGAACGGGAGGAAGCAGGCCGAATAAAACGTTACGGATTTATCAGTACCGGGAATTTCAATGAGTCAACAGCCCGTATTTATACGGATTATACGTTGTTTACTACCCACGAGGGGATTTTAAAGGAGTTGAATAAGGTTTTCGATTTCTTTGATACCTCCTATAAGATTCAAAAGTATAAACACCTTATTGTTTCGCCCCACTATACGAGAAATGTTTTCAAAAAACTCATCGATAAAGAGATTGCAAATGCAAAGGCCGGCAAGGAGGCGTATATAAAAATTAAAATGAACAGTTTTACCTCCTATAAAATGGTAGATAAACTATACCAAGCCAGTAATGCGGGGGTTAAGATTCAACTGATTATCCGAGGAATTTGCTGTTTAATACCCGGGGTTAAGGGGATGAGTGAGAATATTGAAGCCATCAGCGTGGTAGATAAATTTCTAGAACACCCAAGAGTTTTCATTTTTGGGAATGATGGCGATCCCAAGGTGTATATTTCCTCTGCAGATTGGATGACCAGAAACTTGGATTACCGAGTGGAGGTTGGAGTGCCAATTTATGATAAGGAGGTTAGACAAGAGCTTTTGGATACCTTTAATATTTCTTGGCAAGACAATGTGAAAGCACGATTGTTTTCAGAAAAACAGGACAATGCCTATAGAAAGAACAAGAAAGCTAAGGTTAGGTCCCAGTTTGCAACCTATGAGTATTACCAAAAGAAGTTGGAAGAATAATCGGCCGATTTGGGCTGTTATTTAGCTCATTAATTAGTGGTAAAATAAATTAGTAAAGGCCCTCTGCAGATAGAGGGCCTTTGTTTTATGTCTTGCTGTTGGAAGGGTGATTAACCGTGAACGGTTTCTTTTTTACTCAAATCCTTCATTATTTCAGCCTCATAGGTAAGTAGTGCCTCCCACTTTTTATCTACCTCTTTACGGTCGCCATATTGCCTGGCAAATTTTAGGAACATGGTGTAATGCCCCGCTTCACTAACCATAAGTTTGTGATAGAATTCTGCTAACTCCTTATCTTCTAATTCTTCCGAAAGGAGTCGGAATCGTTCGCAGCTTCTGGCTTCAATTAGGGCGGCGTATAATAAACGGTGTACTAATTGGGTGGTTCTACTGCCTCCTTTGGGGAAGAATTTCATCAAGGCAATCACATACTCGTCCTTCCTGTCCCTGCCCAATGTCTTGCCGCGTTGTAAAATCCGGTCGTGCACCATTTTAAAATGCCCCATTTCTTCCCTGGCTAGGGCAACCATCTCTTCTACGAGCTCGGTATATTCCGGGAAGCTTACGATTAGGGAAATAGCCGTGCTTGCTGCTTTCTGTTCGCAATAGGCATGATCCGTTAATATTTCATCAATATTCTTTTCTACAATATTCACCCATCGTGGGTCTGTGGGTAATTTTAAACCTAACATATCTTTAAATTCTAATTCAAAAATAGAAAGAATAGGGCAATGTCCCATACTATATCCGGAGATAATTTTATCTTTAATCCTTGGAGGGGCCAGAATCCTGATAACTAGCTATAAAGTTGCTATAATCAGGTGTTTACGGGAGGTTCCCTTACATTAAATTATTATAAAGCATATTATGGCATTTAAAGAGGTGAGTGAGCAGTTGTTAACGCTGTTGGAAATAAATGTGCAACAGGAGGAAAGAACATGGTTGTTGTCTAAGCTAGATCAAATAATTAAAGAGAGGTCTACCAGAGATTTGTATTTGACCTATAGTTTGGTTCCCTCAAAAATTACGAAAGCTAGTTCTTTATCTTTGCAAATATCTGATGAAGATTTGAAGGCGTATTTAGAATTGCAACATGCCCATATTCATCAAATAGCAAGAATCTATCTTTTAGTGCGAGTGTTGGAGGAAAACGCAGAATTCTTCACCCCTAAAGTGGCAAATATCATCCAGGTGGCTGATACTGGTGAGCTGGAGACATTTTTAAAGTTTTTGGTGTTGCTGCCAAATCCAGAGGAATACCAGCATCAGGCAGTGGAAGCGCTAAGAACCAATATTGCAACGGTGTTTAATGCCATCGCTATGCACAATCCATATCCTGCCCTCTATTTTAATGACCAGCAGTGGAATCAAATGTATCTAAAGGCTGCATTTATGCAGCAAGACCTTAGGGGGATGCTATCGGTAGATAAAAGAGCTAATAAAGATCTTGCTAGGATTATCTCAGATTATGCCCACGAACGATGGGCAGCATCTAGAGCGGTAGACCCCTATTTTTGGCGACCAGTAGCTCCTTTTTTGGAGGAGGGACTGCTGCCCGATATGGAGCGATTAATGCAGAGCGATAATGTATTAGAAAGAAAAGTGGCCTCGCTATGCTGTGCAAGCTCTAACTGGGAACAAGCCAAGGAATTGCTTCAAAAATATCCAGAATTTGTGGCCCAAATCAATTCCGGGGAATTGGATTGGGACAATTTGGAAGAATAGATTTCATTGGGGTGTAATTAGCAGCTTGTTGTAAGGATTATTCGCTCTTAGGGCATCTCCAAAAATTGGAAGGATATATTTCTAAAGGCCATAGGGCCATGGTCTCCTTGAATCATTAAAGGACCGGTGGCACTTTCTTTTTTAGATATAGGGCCTCCAGTGGGTAAGGGAACTTCTACATTGTTATGAATCACCACCCCGTTTAATTTTACCTCAATGAATTTGGCGTTGGCAGTTTTCTCACCTTGTTCATTAAATCTAGGCGCTTGGAAATGAATCTTTAGAGTTTGCCATTCTCCAGGTGCCTTGTATGGTGCGGAGGTAGGTGCAATGCCCATAAAAACTTTGGAAGGGGTGGTTTCCCAGTTTCTGTGGATACCTCCAAAATCACTGGAGGTAGGTTGGCTAACACCATAGCTGTCCTTTATTTGCAATTCATACCTGCCTTGTAAAGAAAGGCCAGAATTGGATGCTTTGGGTATAAGCACCTCCAATTCCAAAATAATATCTCCGTGTTCCCATTGGGTTAGAAGGTGGTCTTTTTTTGTGAAACTATAGTTGTTGTACAAAACGCCAGTACCAGGGGTAACCGTTATAGGATTGGGATGTTTTTGTTTCTTTTTGTTGCTCAACTTGGTTGAAGCTTCGTCCTGATGGGTGTGTACGGCTATATTGGGATCTGCCACCACATTGCCCACAATTTCCCAATTCCCTGCCTGGTCCATAAAATCGTCTAAATTAGTAAGGGTGAAACGCTCTTGTGCAAGAGCAGCAGATCCACATAGCAATAGGGTGAGGAGGAGGTTTGCTTTCATTATGGTAGAGATATTAGGTTAACTTTTTAAAATTAAAACAGTGTAATATATATGTTTTGTAGGAAAATAAACTTATCAGTTTCTCATAAACGCTTCTCATCTCAAAAAACGTTTAGTCTATTACAATATTGTTAAATACAAATGCTTACTTTCAGAATTATTTTCATTGATGGTTGGTAAGGGTAAAATATAGGGCCGATTTCAAAAGAAAGAGTGGATCATTTTAGTAAGATAGGTGGTATTAAGCTAGAAATGGATATTCCAGTAGCTACTATGGGCAAGGGGAAAAAGTATTCGTTTAGTTTTCAAAAATGAAAATGAAAAGGAGGAAGTGATCACCAACTTGGATTGGATTTCCTTGTACTATTAAGGGTGTTTAAAAGTTGTAAGTTGCTTTCTATTGCTATAAATATGTCGTTCTTCCCCTACTTTTTGTTAAATCCAGTTTAAATCTGCGGAAAAGTATCGGGGAGGTGCTAATATTTCAGTAGTTTTATACGTTGTATAAGAACCGAAATCCTGAGGATTTACATCCCAAATTTTGATAGGATCGTGGTAGGGCAGTGAGGAGATGTGTTTTATTGTTAATTTATTAAAGTAGTAAAAGATTGTTATGGAAGAGAAAATGATGATTATAGATCCGCATGTGCATATGTCCGCTAGAACTACGGACGATTATGAAGCTATGGCGGAAGCGGGAGTAGTTGCTGTTATAGAGCCCTCCTTTTGGTTGGGGCAGCCACGTACTCAGGTGGGATCTTTTCAGGATTATTTTAGCAGCTTGGTAGGTTGGGAGCCGTTTAGAGCCAGTCAATTTGGTATTAAGCATTATTGCACCATTGGCTTAAACTCTAAAGAGGCCAACAATGAGGCCCTGGCAGAGCAGGTGATGGAATTATTGCCCCTCTATTTGCATAAAGAAAATGTAGTGGCCATTGGGGAGATTGGTTATGACGACCAAACGCCCGCCGAGGATAAGTATTTTCGTTTACAACTAGAACTAGCCAAAGAGCTAAATCTTCCCGTACAGGTACATACCCCACACCGAGATAAAAAAGCGGGAACGCTTAGAAGTATGGAAGTTTGTTTGGAACACGGCTTAGATCCTGCTATGGTGGTTATAGATCACAATAACGAGGAAACAGTAAAAGAGGTCTTGGATCGAGGCTTTTTAGCAGCATTTACCATTTATCCCAAAACGAAAATGGGGAACGAACGAATGGTGGAGGTGGTGAGAAAATTTGGAAGTGACGGAATTATCGTGGATAGTTCTGCAGACTGGGGGGTAAGTGATCCCTTGGCAGTTCCAAAAACAGCCTCCCTAATGCTTAAAAGAGGTATTCCAAAAGCCGATGTGGTGAAGACTTGTTATCAGAACGCCTTGGATATCTTTGGAATGAACGGAAAAATGAAGGAGTCCGATTGGTTAAACCCTGAGGGTGTTAACCAGACCCAACTTTATAATGATAATAGCGTCTTAAGAGGGCAGCAGCCCAGAGTAGATACCGATAAAATAGTATAATGAATCCTGTTTTAAAGGGATATTTACAGCTGACTAGGCCGGCCAATTTGCCTACAGCAGCTGCCGATATATTGGCAGGTATCGCTATATCCGGATTTTTCTTGGCCAGCACCCAGCATGCATCCCTAGCATGGATGGCTGTGGTGCTTTTAATTGCTGCCTCAGTCTTGCTTTATGCGGCTGGAGTGGTGCTCAATGATGTGTTTGATTATAAATTAGACCAGGTAGAGCGTCCGGAAAGACCCATTCCTTCTGGCGTAATTCCGTTAACCTCTGCTGCTGTTTTTGGAGGTGTTCTTATGGTGTTGGGAATAGGCGCTGCGTTCTGGGTAGGACTCAGCAGTGGGTTAGTAGCGCTTGGCCTAGCGCTTTCCATTCTTTTGTACGACGCCCTAGGGAAGCACCATCCTTTTTTTGGTCCTTTGAATATGGGGCTTTGCAGGGGGCTTAATTTATGGTTGGGGATGTCTATCCTAGGCCAACTTATCCATTGGCAATGCGCCCTAATTCCTATTCTTTATATTGCAGCAATTACCTTAATCAGTAGGGGCGAGGTGCATGGTGATAATAAAAGACATATCGTATTGGCAGGGCTGTTGTATGTGGTGGTGATTACAGCCATAGCAGGAATCCTTTTATACGCTGGTCAGAACATATGGGTGTCCTTGCCATTTGTACTGCTTTTTGCTATATTGATATTTAGGCCCTTGCTAAGAGCATACCGGGAGAACTCACCCCAAAATATAAAAATGGCCGTAAAGACCGGGGTAATTTCCATCATCGTTTTAGATGCAGCCTTGGCGGTGGGCTTCTCTTATTGGTGGGTAGGTGTGGTTACGCTCTTGCTATGGCCCTTATCCATCTATTTATCCAAACTGTTCGCAGTAACTTAATAGTTTAAAGAATGCAACATTACAAGACAATATCACAATCCTTTAAGGTGCCTTACGAATATAAGCTCCACTTTACGGAACATATTTTTGGGCAAGATAATGCTATGTTCAAGGATTTGATAAAAGATTATAATCCCAAAGGGAAGGTAAAGGTGCTTTTTGTAATCGATAGTGGGGTGTTGGAATGTCATCCCAAACTATCCGATGAAATTACCGCCTATTGCCAAAAATACCAAGCAGAAATCCATGGAACCGAACAAATAGTAATCCCCGGAGGGGAGCAATGTAAAAACGACTACGGAAATGTAGAGCGGATATTGCAGGGCATTAATGATAATCGAATCTGTAGGCACTCCTTTGTTGTAGCCATAGGAGGCGGAGCCATCATAGACATGGTGGGATACGCTGCGGCAATTGCACATAGAGGGGTTAAATTAATCCGTATTCCCACTACCGTATTATCGCAGAACGATTCTGCTGTGGGCGTAAAGAATAGTATTAATATTTTCGGGAAAAAGAATTTCTTGGGCACTTTTGCCCCGCCTTATGCAATCATTAATGATCCTCATTTCTTAACCACCTTGGAACAGCGCGATTGGATCTCTGGAATTTCGGAAGCTATAAAAGTAGCCCTTATTAAGGATGAGGTGTTTTTTAGTTTTCTGGAAGAAAATAGCGGTAAGCTAAGAGTTCGGGATATGGAGGCCATGCAATACCTGATCTATCGATGCGCAGAAATGCATATGGAACATATTGCGCAAGGGGGAGATCCCTTTGAAAGCGGTTCTTCCAGGCCGTTGGATTTTGGGCATTGGGCAGCCCATAAATTGGAGTTCATGACCAATTACCAATTGAGACACGGGGAGGCCGTTGCCATAGGGATGGCTTTAGACCTTACCTACGCCCACCTAAGTGGATTGATAACGATGGAAACCTTGGAGCGTATTTTGGCTGTAATGGAGACTATCGGGTTCGATCTACATATCCCCTTGTCGGAGCAGAATGAAATAGAGGAGCTATTAAACGGTATTGAGGAATTTAGGGAGCATTTGGGGGGAGAACTTACCATTACCCTCATCAATAAAATTGGCGTTAAACACGATGTCCACGTTATAGATAGGGATGTCATGAAAAATGCCATCATGTGGCAAAATAACAAGTTTCAACCAAAAATATCAATGCAATAGTGCTGATTAAAGATAAATTTCACCTTAGTTATTGTACTAATATACACCCAGGCGAAGATTGGAAGCAGACCTGGGAGAATTTGGAGGCAGCCCTTCCAAAGATAAAACAGCAGGTTTCACCAGAGCAGCCTTTTGGCGTGGGATTGCGACTTTCCAATGTGGCAAGTTTGGAACTTCAACAGGGAAAGAGACTACAGGAATTTAAAGATTGGTCAGATCGGAACAATTTGTACGTCTTTACCATGAACGGATTTCCTTATGGGAATTTTCACAACGAAAGGGTAAAGGATATGGTGCATGCCCCAGATTGGACCACGGATGAGCGCTTAACATATACCCAAAGACTTTTTGATCAACTCGCTTTCCTATTGCCCCAAGGCCTTGAAGGGGGAATATCTACCTCACCTATCAGTTATAAGTTTTGGCATAGTGGTAGTGAGGCTACAGATAAAGCTTTTAAACAGGGGGCAACTAATCTGGCCGAAGTGGCCTTGCAGTTGGTAGGTATTGAAGAGGGTACAGGAAAGTACCTGCATCTGGATATAGAACCGGAACCAGATGGAATGTTGGAGAATAGTAAGGAGGTTTTACAGTTTTATGATGCCTATCTCCTTCCTATTGGAGCTAGTATTTTGATGGAAAAACTAGGGTGTTCTAAGGCCAAAGCAAAGGAGTTATTGCTTAGGTACCTTACGATCTGTTATGATGTATGCCATTTTTCCCTTGCCTATGAGGAACCAAAAGATACTATTGGAAAATTTAGAGAAGCCGGTATTAAAGTAGGTAAGATACAAGTGAGTTCTGCTTTGAAAATTCTGTTTAATGAAGGGGATAGGGAAGCTATATGGCAGTCCTTGGAAAGGTTTAATGAACCCACTTACCTACATCAGGTTACCCAACAAAAAGGAGACCAGGTAATTACCTTTAGGGATTTACCGGAATTATTGGCTAATAAAGGAGATTATACCGAATTGAGGGCGCACTTTCATGTGCCTATTTTTATAGAGCAGTACGAATCCTTATTTTCTACCCAAGATCAGATTTTAAAAGTGTTGGAATTCCTAAAAGAGGACCCATTCTCTAATCATTTGGAAATAGAGACCTATACATGGGATGTATTGCCAAAAGAGTTGAAATTGGAACTAACGGCATCCATAGTTCGCGAAATTAATTGGTTAAAGAATAAGTTGTAATCATGAAGAAGACGGTTGTAATAAATGTGGTTGGATTGACCAGGGGGATTATTGGCGAGCACACTCCCTTTATAAAATCATTTTTGGAAAAAGGAAGCTGGGGAACCATTACTCCGCAGTTGCCTGCTGTTACCTGTTCTGCACAGGCTACGTATTTAACGGGGAAAACACCAGCAGACCATGGAATCGTGGCCAATGGTTGGTATTTTAAGGAAGAGCACGAAATTAAGTTTTGGAGACAATCTAATACCTTAATCCAAGCAGATAAGATATGGGACAAGATGAAAAAGGAAGATCCCAATTTTACCTGTGCCAACCTTTTCTGGTGGTATAATATGTATTCTAATGCCGATTTTAGTGCAACCCCAAGACCAAATTATTTGGCAGATGGGAGAAAAATTCCCGACTTTTACTCGCATCCAGCAGAACTGCGCGACAAGCTCAGGGCAGAATTGGGAGATTTTCCGCTGTTCCATTACTGGGGCCCAAAAACCTCTATAAAATCCAGTCAATGGATAGCCGATGCTGCCATTAGAACCGATGAGATGCATAACCCAACCCTTAGTTTGGTGTATTTGCCACATTTGGATTATAATATGCAGCGACATGGTATCGATTTTTCAAAAATAGGCAAGGACCTTCGTGAAATAGACGCGGTTGTTCAACAATTGGTAACTTATTATGAGAGTAAATCTGCCCATGTTATACTTCTTTCCGAATATGGGATTACCAATGTCAACAATCCCGTTCACTTGAATAGAATTTTGAGAAGAGAAGGCTATATAAATATCCGGGTAGAACGTGGCTTAGAATTGCTAGATGCAGGGGCAAGTGATGCTTTTGCAGTGGCAGACCATCAACTGGCCCATATATATGTAAAGGATAAGAAGAATATCGAGAAGATCAAAACCTTGCTACAAAAAGTGAAGGGGGTAGAAAAAGTGTTATCCGGGGAACAATTAAAAGAGGCGCAATTAGATCACGAACGAAGCGGAGACTTGGTGGTTGTTGCCGATAAGGATTCTTGGTTCACCTATTATTTTTGGTTAGATGATAAAAAAGCGCCAGATTATGCGAGAATGGTGGACATCCATAAAAAACCGGGTTATGATCCCGTGGAAATGTTGACCGATCCTAAGGATAAGCTGGTGATGCCTAAGGTGGCATGGAAATTACTGAAGAAGAAACTTGGATTTAGGACGGTATTAGATATTATTCCATTGGATGCTAGCCTGATAAAGGGTTCCCATGGTAGAATACCAGAGGATAGTAAGGATCTTCCCATCCTAATAAGCAACCGAGGTGGGATTGATGTCCCAGATTCATTATTGGCAACCGAGGTCTTTGGAGTTATAGAAAATCATATCTTGGGGAACTAATATGAAATAAGCGCGACCGAAAACTAGTCGTAAGTGTGATTGTAGTTATGCGAACGCTTCTGCCGTTGGGCAAGTTAATATTCCTGTGCTTGGTGCAGCAATAGTTTGATTTATAAAAATCAATAAAAATCTACATGTGAAAATTTTCGATAGGATAGTAGCTATAGTCTTAATTGTATTGTTTGTATGGGCAATGGCCTTGCAGTACAACGATCCGGATCCTTGGATGTGGTATGTTATCTATGGCAGTGCAACACTGGCGTCGGTATTCTTTATTTTTAATAAGTTACGATTATCCGTGTCGGTGCTATTCAGTTTTCTTTATTTGATGGGAGCTAGTGTCTTTTGGCCCGATACTTTTGAAGGAGTCGCTATTGGAGACGGTAATATAGATAATATAGAACGCGCTAGAGAGGGATTGGCTTTATTGATATTGGCATTGGTAATGCTATTTTACGCATGGCGAATTAAAAAAATGCGATAGCTTTAAAAATCTAGATCAAACTCCCTTCTTAGTAAGTCGATCGCAGGATTTTTTTCCCTTAATTTAAGGTACTTCTCCTCAGGAGTAAAGGCAAATTTTGTTTCGGTGGTTTCATTTACCGTAATCTCTAGGGTGATAAAATGGTTGTTAAGCTTTTCTTTTAAATACTCCATTAAATCGTACTTCTCCCGCTCCACCTCTTTTTTCATGGTGTCATTGGGAAGTTCAATCCATATTACGACCCTATCCTTAAGCTTGGGAACATCTGCATGTAGGTTAGATGCCAGGATTTTTCGGCCAGATTTATCTAAAATATCTACAAAATCTGCCCAATGTTTTTGCATTTCCTTTTCGGAGAAATCTGCGTTGGGCAGGTTGCTTTCATCAACAACATGTTCTTTCTTATTGAGCTGATGTTCTTTTTTAGCCTTTAAACTAGAAAGGCTTAGTCCGGAAACTCTCTTTTTCTTGGACTTTAGATCTATTTTGGTCCTTGGAGCAGCAGCTTGCCCAGTAGGAGTGGAGCTCACTGCATTGGTTGACGCTATGGATGCTGCGGTAGAACCGGCTTGGGGAGCAGTAGTGGTGTTGCCAGTTTTTGGCAGATCTTGTGGCTGTGCTTGCTGTCCTTGGCCAGTAATTCCTTCAGCTTTGGGTTCGGTAGCTTCGGAGACCGGTTTTTTAATCTTGTAGTAAGAGGCCGGAATGATAAAATCTGGCCGACTCCGACCAGTTCCTAATGGCTTAGGGTTTTTTTTTTTCTCCATCAAAGTCGATGGAGGCTAATTTCATTAGGGTGAGTTCTACTAAGAGTCGCTGGTGTTTGCTGCTCTTGTATTTAATGTCGCAATCATTGGCAAGGTCTATCGCTTGAACCAAAAAAGTCCCAGAGGCTTTTTGGGATTGCTCCATATATTGCTTTTTAGCTTCCTCACCAACCTCCAGAAGAGGGATAGTATTTTGGTGTTTGCAGACCATGAGGTCTCTAAAATGCGAAGCTAATCCGATAATAAAATGATGGCCGTCAAAACCTTGTGCCAATGTTTCGTTGAATAATACCAATAAGGAGGGGATATCCCTGGCTAATATTAAATCGGTGGCCTTAAAGTAGGTGTCGTAATCCAAGACATTTAAATTCTCGGTTACGGCCTTACGGGTTAGGTTTTTACCAGAAAAACTGACTACTCTATCAAATATGGAAAGTGCATCACGCATGGCACCGTCTGCCTTTTGGGCAATGATGTGCAGGGCGTCGTCTTCTGCTTCCACCTGTTGGTTCTCGGCTATGTATTTTAAATATTCCGCGGTATCCTTTACCGTAATTCGCTTAAAATCAAAAATTTGGCAGCGCGATAGAATAGTGGGAATAATTTTGTGCTTTTCGGTGGTGGCCAAAATAAAAATGGCATGTGCCGGTGGCTCTTCCAAGGTCTTTAAAAAGGCGTTGAAAGCCGCTTGAGACAACATGTGCACCTCATCAATAATATATACTTTGTACTTCCCTACCTGTGGAGGAATCCTAACTTGACTGGTAAGTTCTCGTATATCGTCTACCGAGTTGTTGGAGGCGGCATCGAGCTCAAAAATATTAAAGGCGAAATCCTCATCTTCGGGTGCTTCCCCCTGTTGGTTAATCTGTTTTGCGAGAATACGAGCGCAGGTGGTTTTCCCTACTCCCCTTGGACCTGTAAACAACAATGCCTGTGCTAAATGATTGTTTTCAATAGCATTGGTCAAGGTATTGGTAATAGCTTGCTGCCCCACCACATCCTTAAATGTTTTAGGTCTATATTTTCGAGCAGATACTATAAAAGGTTCCAACAGTTTACACTTATAAGGGACCCAATTTTCGGGGGTCGGTATATATACTGCAAATATAGAAATAGCATTGTATTAAAGTCCCTATTTAGGCGGGATTTGCACAATATTTATCAACAATTGAACTATCTTTGCCATAAGCAGGTCACCTTATCGCTGGTACCAATACTAATTGGAATCAGAGGAAAGTCTGGACACCATAGTGCAGTATAGCGGGTAACGCCCGTCCGTCGTGAGGCGAGGACAAGTGCAACAGAGAGAAGGTACAGGTAATGCTGTAGTGAAAGCAGGTAAACTCTATACGGTGCAACGCCATGTAAATCAGTGTTCGAGGGCTGCACGCTCAAGCTGAAGGGTAGGCGGTTAGAGTAATTGAGCAATCAATTGCCTAGATAAATGATAAGGGAGTCCGCAATTGCTTGTGGATTACAGAATCCGGCTTATGACCTGCTTATTTTTTTGTACTACCTATATTTTTAGTGGTATCCTTCGTATAGGTGTCGCACCCATCACCTTAGATTATTCTTGGTCTCCTACCCATTCAAAAAAGCTGAAAATACTACTTCCATATCTTCTTTGGTTGGTAAAGTTGGGAGTTTGGGATAGATCCGTGTGTTTTGGATGTTCCAAAATCAATACGCCATTCTCTAAAAGCAATTCTTTTTCGAATACTAAATGGGCAATTTGGGCGAAATCCTCCACGGGTAAATCGTACGGAGGGTCAGCAAAGATTAAATGCGCTTTCTCTGCCTGGTTCTCCAAATAATCATACACATCCCTTTTTATGGCCTGAATAGGGAAATCGTATTTTTCGGAAGTTTCGGCAATGTATTGTACACATCCCTGATGGGCATCTACAGCAATAATATTAGTGGTCCCTCTGGAGGCAAATTCATAACTTATGTTGCCAGTACCAGAAAACAGGTCCAACACCTTTAAGTCTTCAAAATAGTATTGGTTGTTAAGAATATTGAACAGCGCTTCCTTGGCCATATCCGTCGTTGGGCGAACAGGAAGCTTTTTGGGTGCCATTAGGCGTTGTCCCTTATTTTTACCAGATATGATACGCATTGATTAATGGGAATTTAATAGTGTAAAATCTATAGACTGTTCTTCCACATCCCCATAATGATAAAGGGTGTGGTGAGCGGGAATAAAAATGGATATATGGTTTATATAGGTGTGGCATAATTCGTAGAGGGGGTCCCCTTCCTCTATCGCTCCGAACAATTTAAGCATTGTAGTTTCTGTATCTAACTGCAATTGCTCTAGGGTAAATAGAAGGTAATAAATAAAATCCTCCTTAGACGTAAAACTGAAGTTGTTGTAAAGTAATAGCTTTTTGTTTTGAATAACGGCAATATCCATATGGCCATCCATTATATGTGCATAGCATATGGGCTCCTTGTTATTGCCGTGGCTGTTTATTAAATACTTTATTAAAACGGTCCCATGATGCATAAACTCAAAATCGCCGAAAAGATCGTAGATGTAGTTATTAATGTTTACATAGGGAACATAGACATTTGCCATCTCCATATTTTCAATCTCGTCGTATACCAAATGGTCGTTGGCCAATATTTTGGCATTGAACTTAAGGTAATTGGCTAGATCATCCTTATTGAAAAGGGCTTTGGGGACCAAACAGAATAGGTTGTTCCTATGAATGACTACAACCTCGGAAAATTGATTTTTACGAATCTTATGCGTCTCAAAGAGCTCTTTTAATTCCTTTTGTAAGGCATAGGGGGTCAGTTCGTTTTGGAAACTGATTTTTTCCGAAGCGAGAATGGTATTGGTAAGTGTGTCCAATACACAAAAAGAAAGTCCATTCAAGCTAACTTGAATGGACAATTTATGATATTCTGATTTGAAATCTTCTAAAATGCTATTGGTTGTTTCGTTTGTCATAGATAGATGGCCAATTTCCACTGGTGCTTACCTCAGTCATGGAACCAACTTTGATCACGTTACCATTAACTTCATCAACGTTTACTTGAGTGTTCTCCTTCGCCAATAAATCCTTGGGTTGGTCATGAAGCACAACATCTTTACTTACCTTAACTTCAAAAACGGGAGCTTTGTAATTTCCTTTTTCTATAATGCCAGCGCTCATTTCAAACTGTTCGTTATTTTTTGCATACGGAACATTCATCATAGTCTTGTAGCGCGTGTCATTTTTAAACAAAGAATCCTTTACAGATACGAAACCAAGGGTGTCTATAATCTTAACCTCCTTTAGCATATCGATACCAAAATTCCTGTCGTACTCCATATACGAGGAGTCTCTTTGCTGTGTAATAATGTATTTGCCAGTATCTACAAAGCTGACCAAGGCTTTAAAATCTTTGGCATACCTCCCATTTACGGTCTTATAAGCCTCTTGGGAATTTCTAATGTCCTTTAGGTTAGCTATCACCTGGGCAAAACGCTCTTGTTTAACCTTCTTAAACTCAATAGGCCCATTGACAGATTTATAGATCATAAATGCTAATCCAATACTTACCAGCCAAAGAAAAATTTGTAAAATGGTCTTCATTTCTTATGTGTTATTATATTTAGTGGTTATCACAAATCTACAATTTTTTTTTAATGCCAAAAGTATTTGACCTTAAAAATACTGATTATCTTTGAAGACCTATGAATTCTATAACTGACACTAATTTTTACAATCTTCTAATTGATAAATTTCCGCATGACGTAACCCCCAAGCAGTCAGTTGCATTACAGCAACTTTCTAGCTTTATTTTATCCAAGGAAAAAAATAAGGTATTTTTATTGAAGGGATTTGCAGGTACTGGAAAAACTACCATTATTGGTACCATGGTGACCAATTTGTGGAAAACTACCATGAAGGCGGTTTTAATGGCCCCTACCGGGAGAGCGGCGAAAGTGATGTCTAACTATTCCGGAACCCAAGCATTTACTATTCACAGAAAAATATACTTCCCTAAAAAACAAAGGGGAGGAGGGGTGCAATTTGTGTTATCGCCCAATAAACATACAAACACGCTGTTTATTGTAGATGAAGCTTCCATGATTTCGGATACGCCCACAGATTCCAAATTGTTGGAAAATGGCTCCTTATTAAACGATCTAATGACCTATGTATACGGAGGTCATAATTGTAAGTTGATACTTATTGGGGATACTGCCCAGTTGCCACCAGTGCATTTAAATCTTAGCCCTGCATTGGATGAAAGGCAATTATCCTTGAACTACGATAAGGAAGTGATAAAGTTAGAGTTAGACGAGGTGGTGCGCCAGGCGGTGGATTCTGGCATACTTGCCAATGCTACCAATTTAAGGGAGCAATTACAGAGCGAGTTTTATGACGACTTTAAATTCTCTGTTTCCCCATATGCGGATATTGTTCGATTGATTGATGGGCACGACATCCAGGAGGCGATAGATGAGTCCTATTCCCAAAATGGTAAAGAGGAAACTGCCATAATTGTACGATCTAACAAACGCGCCAACCTGTACAATGAAAATATAAGGAATAGGATTTTATATCTAGAAAATGAATTGGCCGTTGGGGATTATATGATGGTGGTTAAAAATAACTACTTTTGGTTGAAGCCAACCTCCGAGGCCGGATTTATTGCTAATGGTGACATTATTGAAGTGCTGGAGATTTTCTCTATAAAAGAATTATACGGATTTAAATTCGCAGAAGTAAAGGTTAAAATGGTAGATTACCCCAATCAGAAACCTTTCGAAACAGTTCTCTTATTGGACACCATAATGGCAGAGACCCCCTCCTTGTCCTATGAGGATGGCAACCGACTTTACCAGGAGGTAATGAAAGACTATGCAGAGGAAAGGTCCAAGTACAAAAAGTTTTTGGCCGTAAAGAACAATACTTTTTTTAATGCCCTTCAAGTGAAGTTTTCATATGCCATCACCTGTCATAAATCCCAGGGAGGGCAGTGGAACACCGTTTTTGTAGAACAGCCTTACCTGCCTAATGGAATGGATAAGGAATACCTAAGATGGTTGTATACTGCTATCACTAGGGCTAAGGATAAGTTATATCTGATTGGATTTAAGGACGATTTTTTTGTTGATCCTTAATAAGTTAAATTCGCATTAATTAATGGCAGATGGCTTTTGAAACTGTTTTAAGCATATTTTTAGGGATTGGGCTTGCCGCATCGGTGGGTTTTAGAATTTTTATGCCCTTGTTTGCTTTAAGTTTGGCTGCCTATTTTAATGTCTGGGAATTAAATGATCACTGGGAATGGATAGGGAGCATCCCGGCTTTGGTTACCTTAGGGGTAGCCACTGTAGTTGAAATTTTCGCTTATTTAATTCCATGGGTAGATAATTTGCTAGACGGTTTTGCAGTGCCTTTGGCCGCTATTGCCGGCACGGCAGTGATGGTATCTACTATGGCAGATCTAGATCCTGTTTTTACATGGAGCCTGGCCATTATTGCTGGAGGTGGTACCGCAACGGCCATTAAAAGTACTTCCGCTACCGGAAGGGTAGCCTCATCGGCTACAACAGGCGGATTAGCAAATCCTATCATCGGGTTGGTAGAAACGGTGGCTGCAGGAATAATGACTATTTTGGCCATTTTTGTACCCATACTAGCCGTGGGCCTTACGGTACTAATATTGTTTTTCCTTTTAAAAATATATAAAAGGCTAAAACCGAAATCTAATTAATATTTAAAATTTTTTTAGTGAAAATAATTGCAATGATACCCGCCCGTTATGCTGCTTCCAGATTCCCTGGGAAATTAATGCAGGACTTACAGGGAAAACCAGTTATCCAGAGAACTTATGAGGCAGCGGTTAATACTGGCTTGTTCGAGGAAGTGTACGTAGTAACGGATAGCCCCGTAATTTATGAATGTATTAGCAATATTGGTGGAAAGGCCATTATGAGCAAAAAGGAACACGAATGCGGGAGTGATCGTATCGCCGAGGCTGTAGAAGCCATGGATGTAGATATTATTGTGAACGTACAAGGGGATGAGCCTTTTACAGAACGCAAAAGCTTGGCCGATGTTATTGAGGTCTTTAAGGACGATCATGATAAGGAGATAGACCTAGCTTCCCTGATGACACGGATCACGGATTGGGTAGAGATCAACGATCCCAACACTGTAAAGGTTATAGTGGATAAGCAGCATTTTGCCCTATATTTTTCAAGAGCCCCTATTCCGTACCCTAGAGCTAGGGAGTTAGATATACCTTACTTTAAGCACAAAGGTATTTATGCCTTTAGAAAGCGTGCTTTAATGGATTTCCAGCGATTGCCCATGCAAATACTGGAAGCAACCGAAAAAATTGAGGCGATCCGATATTTGGAATATGGTAAAAAAATAAAAATGGTGGAAACCAATGTCTCGGGAATTGAAATAGATACTCCAGAAGACCTGGAAAAGGCTAAAAGTGTATGGAAGTAGATTATAGCAAAATTAAGGTAATTGGTTTTGATGCGGATGATACCTTATGGGTAAATGAGACCTATTTTAGGGAGACCGAGGAGAAGTTCGCCAACCTTTTGGAAAAATATGAAACCAAGAACAAAACGGATCAAGAGCTCTTTAGGACCGAAATGGAGAATTTGGGGCTTTATGGATACGGGATAAAGGGGTTTGTGCTATCTATGATAGAGACTGCTTTAGATCTTTCCAATAATAAGGTTTCTCAAGCAACAATTACAGAAATCCTAGACCTAGGGAAGCAAATGTTGTCTCACCCAGTGGAGTTGTTGGAGGGGGTAGAGGAAGTGCTGCAGCAATTAAAGGATAGGTACCGCTTAATAGTTTTAACCAAGGGAGATTTGTTGGACCAGGAGCGGAAATTAGAAAAATCTGGACTCTCCAAATACTTTCATCATGTGGAAGTGCTCAGTGATAAAAAAGAAGACAATTATAAAAAGCTCTTGGAACATCTTCAAATTCCCGTTTCGGAATTTTTGATGGTAGGAAACTCCTTAAAATCAGACATCTTGCCCATTGAAAACATTGGGGCAAAAGCGGTTCATATCCCATTTCATACCACCTGGCAGCACGAGGTAGTGGAGCTAGAGGAACATCAGAACGGCCATCTTACCCTTAACTCCCTTTCCGAGCTTTTAAAATATCTAAACTATAGTAATGGAAATACGGAATAAGGAGGTAGATACAAGTACTAAGGTAAATGCCAAATTTAGGAATTTCCCCATGGTGCCTAGGGTGATATTTGGCAAGGGTAGTTTTGATCAGTTAGGGGAGATTTTACTTCCAAAAAGGAAAAATTCCGAAGCCCCTATGATCTATTTGATCGATGATGTATTTGAAGGGGGATCACTAATTTCTCGGATTCCTAGGTTTCCCAATGACCAGATTATTTTTATATCGGCAGATGAGGAGCCAAAAACTGCACAGGTAGATTTTTTGACAGATGGGATACGTAGTCAATTTAGTCAACTTCCCTCCGGAATAGTTGGCATAGGGGGAGGCACCTTATTAGATTTGGCCAAAGCGGTGGCCATTATGCTGAATAACGAAGGAAGGTCCCAGGATTATCAAGGTTGGGACTTGGTGAAACAACCGGCTATCTATCACGTGGGGATACCCACCATCAGTGGTACTGGTGCCGAGGTGTCTAGGACTACGGTCTTATTGGGACCAGAGAAAAAATTGGGCATCAATTCCGATTTCACTCCTTTTGATCAGGTGGTGTTAGATCCAGACCTTACTAAGGGGGTTGCTAAAGACCAGTGGTTTTATACGGGAATGGACTGTTTTATCCATTGCGTGGAATCCCTAAATGGTACCTTTTTAAATGCCTTTAGCCAGAGTTATGGAGAAAAAGCGCTAGAACTCTGCAAGGAGGTCTATTTGGAAGATTTGGAAGATGCGGACGCTAGGGATAAATTAATGATGGCTTCGTGGCATGGGGGTATGAGTATTGCCTACTCGCAAGTGGGTGTTGCCCACGCTATGAGTTATGGACTGTCTTACTTGCTGGGAGTGCGACATGGGATAGGGAATTGTTTGGTTTTTCAGCATTTGGAAGAGTATTATCCAGAAGGGGTAGCCCTCTTTCATGCAATGAGGAAAAAACATCAAATAAACTTACCCAAAGGAATATGCAGCGACTTAACGGATAGTGATTATGATATAATGATTAGGGTGGCCCTAAGTTTGGAACCGCTTTGGGAAAATGCATTGGGCAAGGAATGGCGCTCAATCATAAGTCCTGAAAAGTTAAAAGCTATTTATCAAAAAATATAAGTTTTAATTGATCCTTCCCGTTTGGAGGGTACTAATTTAGCATGCATGCATACCCTCGCAAAATTCATATACTTTAAAATTATGGGGTGGAAACTAATCGGTTCCTTTCCTAAAGTGGATAAATGTGTAGTAATAGTAGTGCCACATACCAGTTGGGTCGATTTCTTTCTTGGGCTTCTGGTGCGCAGGGTGCTAAACGAGGAGATTAATTTTATTGCAAAGAAGAGCTTGTTTAAGCCCCCCTTTGGCTGGTATTTTCGTTGGATGGGCGGTACGCCTATAGATAGGAGTAAAAATATGGATACCGTAAGGGCAACGGTAAAAATCTTTCAACAGAAAAAACAGTTTAGACTTGCCCTTTCACCAGAGGGAACGCGGAAAAAGGTAAGTGAATGGAAAACGGGATTTTACTATATTGCAAAAGCCGCCGAAGTCCCAATTGTATTGGTTGCATTTGATTTTGGGGAGAAACAGGTAAAGATTTCAACACCCCATTATCCAACAGATGATAAGGAGTTGGATTTTAAAACCTATAAAGCTTTTTTCAAGGGGGTGATGGGAAAAATCCCTAAAAAAAGCTTTTAGTAGTTTTAATATCGGTTACTCTTCCATGGTGTGATATACATTCTGTACATCATCATCCTCTTCTATCTTTTCTAGAAGTTTTTCCACATCGGCAGCTTCCTCTTCGGATAGTTTTTTGGTAACCTGTGGAATACGGTCAAAGCCAGAGGAAAGGATCTCTATTTCTCTGCGCTCCAATTCCTTTTGTATGGCTCCGAAACTTTCAAAGGGGGCGTATATTAGAATACCGTCCTCATCAGCAAATACCTCTTCGGCACCAAAATCGATCATTTCCAGTTCCAGTTCCTCAGGATCGATGCCTTCTGTGGGAATCCTAAAATTACAGGTATGGTCAAACATAAATTCTACCGAACCGGAAGTTCCTAGGCTTCCGTTGCATTTATTGAAATAGCTTCTTATGTTGGCAACAGTCCTGGTATTGTTGTCCGTTGCGGTCTCTACTAAAATAGCGATACCATGAGGGGCGTAGCCTTCAAAAAGCACCTCCTTATAATCGCCCAAACTTTTGTCCGAAGCCCTTTTTATAGCCCTTTCCACATTGTCCTTGGGCATATTTACGGCCTTTGCATTTTGGATTACCGCTCGTAACCTCGCGTTGGATCCCGGGTCTGGACCCCCCTCTTTTACTGCAATTACAATATCCTTGCCTATTCTTGTAAAGGCTTTGGACATTGCCGACCATCTTTTCATCTTTCGTGCTTTTCTAAACTCAAAAGCTCTTCCCATTATTTGTTTTTGTTTAGATTAAGGAAACAAATTTAATAATTTTTAAGGCTGTAACAACAGTTCTAGTTTATTCACTGTCTATTATCTCCTCTATTTTTTTTGCCAATTTGAAGTCCTTTTCCGTTACACCGTTGGCATCATGGGTATTGAGGCGAATATGAAGGGAATTGTAAACGTTGCTCCAGTCGGGATGGTGGTTTTGTGCCTCACACTCGAAAGCAATTCTGGTCATTACCGAAAATGCTTCTTTAAAGTTCTTAAATTCGAAAGAGGTTTCTATGGCGCCTTCTACATATTCCCAGCCTTCCAATTGTTCCAATCTTTTTTCTATTTCTTCTTTGGATAATGTGCTCATGTCGTTAATTTTTATAAAGTTAATAAAATAAGCCTAGGATAGCGTGTGCTATTCTGTAAAGATATGCTGGTCTATGATGTCTTGATAGCTAAAGCGTAAATATTTGGGTAGTCTATTCATATTAGGCAATACGGCAAGATAGCGATCTTCATTGGAGGTGTATACCCTTTTATAAATGGGCCGAGATTTCCCCATACGTTTTACGATTTCCTCAATAAATTCGTCATGGTGAATTAGATCTTCGGAGCCTAGGTGGTAAATTCCAGATCTATTTCTATTGATGATATAGTGAGTTTGCTGGGTAAGCCTGTCCTCACTAGTGACGTTCATAATTAGATTGGGAAATACTTCTAAGGGTTGGTTCAGCGTCAAGGCGTCTTTCACCTCCCTTATTCTGGGGGAGTGGCTGCCAAAAACCATGGGAACTCGTATAATGGTCATTTGGGATTGTGGAATCCGCAACAGCATGTTTTCTATCTTTATTTTGAGTCGGCCATAAATGCTTTCCGAATAGGTTTTGTCGTACTCATAGGAAGGGTACTTGCTATAGGCATCAAAAACATTGGCAGAGGAAATAAAGTGTAGTTTGCAATTGTGCTCTAAGATATAGGCTATTAGGTGTTGATGAGCCACTATTTGCGCCGGAAAATTGCCCCTTAGGGCGGAGATGATGATGTTGGGTCTTACCTTTTCTAGGATTTGAACAAGGTCGTCCTCCTCTAGGTCATACCTATAGAAGTGATGGTTGTCCTCAAATCGTTTTCTTGCGGAATAATAAGTTCCGTAGGTATCAAAATAGGAGTTTAGTTCCCGGTAAATAGCATTTCCGATAAAACCACTGGCTCCTAAAATGAGTATTTTATTCATTCAATCATCTCCTTTTCCCTTACTCAGTTAATTAAAATGAGCTTATACTTTATAGAAAGGGGGTTTTACTATGGTTGCCGGAACCGCCTTTTTTCTAATTTGAATATAAATGTTATTGCCAATTCCTGAGACTTCTGTAGGAACAAATCCGAGACCTATTCCTTTGGAAAGTGAGGGCGACATGGTTCCGGAGGTTACCTTTCCCAGAGTATTACCATCTTGGTCTACAATGTCATATCCTTGTCTTGGAATACCTTTTTCGTTAAGTTCAAAAGCGATCAACTTTCTTTTAGGGCCGGCTTCCTTTTCTTTGGCCAACGCTTCGCTATTTACAAAATCTTTAGTGAATTTTGTAATCCACCCCAATCCGGTTTCCAGTGGAGAGGTAGTATCATCAATATCGTTGCCATACAGGCAGTACCCCATTTCCAATCTTAAGGTATCCCTAGCAGCAAGTCCGATAGGCTTTATTCCATAAGCTTCACCAGCCTCAAAAACCTTGTCCCAAATCTGTTGAACTTCCTCGTTTTTGCAATATATTTCAAATCCGCCCGATCCGGTGTATCCGGTGGCCGAAATTATGACGTTGGGGATGCCTGCAAAATCCGAAACTACAAAGGTGTAGAATTTTAAGGTAGATAAGTCAACCGATGTTAATTTCTGCATGGCTTCCACTGCCTTGGGACCCTGAATGGCCAGCAAGGAATATTCCGCGGAAATATTGCGCATGTCTGCCCCTATCTCCTTATTGTATTTACTGATATGCTCCCAGTCTTTATCTATATTGCTAGCATTTACAACCAATAAATATTGGTCCTCTTTCATTTTATAGATGATAAGGTCGTCTACAATGCCTCCCGTTTCATTGGGAAGGCAACTGTATTGCGCCTTTCCTACAGTTAGTTTGCTTGCATCATTGGAAGCTACTTTCTGGATAAGATCCAAGGCTTTTGGTCCGCTTATTAGAAATTCTCCCATATGAGAAACATCAAAAACACCCACCCCGTCTCTAACGGTTTGGTGTTCTGCGTTAACGCCTTCATAGGAAACGGGCATGTTGAATCCGGCAAAAGGAACCATTTTTGCACCCAATGCCTCATGGGTTTTTGTTAATGCTGTATTTTTCATGGTATTGGTTTAAAAGGTAAAAGTATCGAAAATTAATCGATAGGAAAATGCATGCGGAATTTTGTTTATAGAATTTTGGTCTAGGGTTAAAGGGGTTGCCCATCCGCAAGGCCTAACTGGTTCAGGGTAAATTAGGTGTTCGGATACTACTCTTAGTGATATTTCCCGTGCTAGTTAATTGTTCCTTAAAAATGTTTTTAAATCTTCGTACGCTGAAATGGTTGTGGATACTTTCTTCTTATCCATCAGCTGAGCAATTTTTTCAGGTAACTCAATTTTTTCTTTCAAGGTATCTTCTACCACATCCAAAAATTTCACTGGGTGGGCGGTTTCCAAAAATATTCCATAACTGTTAGGATGGTGCTCCTGATACTTTTTAAGGCCAAGGTAGCCAACCGCGCCATGGGGATCTGCAATATAATTGTGGTCCCTATATAGCATGCGCATTGCCTCTTTGGTCTCCTCATCTGTAAATGAGTACGAGCTTAAGTTTTTGGACAGTTCCTCAAAATTGTCCTTATATAAATGCCTTATCCGAATAAAATTACTAGGATCTCCTACATCCATGGCGTTGGATATGGTGGCAACGGAGGCTTTTGGATTATAAATACCGGTAGCCATAAAGTTGGGGACAATATCATTCACATTGGTGGCGGCTACAAAGTGCTTGCAGGGCATCCCCAATTTTTGGGCCATAATACCTGCGCAAATATTCCCGAAATTTCCGCTGGGTACGGAGAAAACGATCTCTTTACCCAAAGTTTTTGCGTGTTTATAGGCAAACAGAAAGTAGAACATCTGAGGGAGCCATCGCGCTACATTGATACTGTTAGCTGAGGTAAGTTGCATGTTTTGCGTTAGTTCCTTATCTAAAAAAGCCGATTTAACCATTTCCTGGCAATCGTCAAAGGTACCATCTACTTCCAATGCGGAAATGTTTTGTCCTAAGGTGGTCAATTGCTTTTCCTGAATATCACTCACCTTTCCGCTGGGGTATAAGATCACCACTTTAACCCCAGGGACGCCCAAGAATCCGTTGGCAACCGCACCTCCAGTATCCCCGGAAGTGGCTACTAGTACAGTAATATTATTCCTCTTTTCCTTAGAAAAATACCCTAGGCAACGGGCCATAAACCTAGCGCCTACATCTTTAAAAGCCATAGTGGGGCCATGGAAAAGTTCCAAGGAAGCAGTATTTTCAGTGATGGGAACCAAGGGGAAATCGAAGTCTAGTACTTCTTTCAAGATGGTCCTTAGGGCTTTTTCGGGAATGGTATCGCTTACAAATTGATTGATGGCCCTATAGGCAATCTCCTGATTGGATAAGGTTTCGATGTTGTCAAAAAAAGAAGCAGGTAAGGGGGTAATTTCATCTGGAAAGTACAAGCCCCTATCCGGAGCAATTCCTTTTATGACGGCCTCTTTAAAGGAGACCGAAGGAGCATTTTTATTTAGGCTGTAATAATTCATGGATTGCAGTGTTAAATTCTTCAATTGCTTTTTCAGGAGGCGCTAGTGCGACTATAATATTTTTATTCCCTCAGTATTTATTTTGGATACGTGTACATCATTGTCTACCCCAATCTTTTGATACACTTTTTTCATGGCCTCAGCAACGGATCGTGCAATATCCTCACCTTCGCTTAAAGCAAAAATAGAGGGGCCAGACCCGGAAATGCCACAGCCCAAGGCTCCTGCTTCCAAGGCGTCTTCTTTTACCTTATCAAATCCTGGGATTAGAATAGAGCGGATGGGCTCTACAATATGGTCTACTAGAGATCTCCCAATTAAGTCGTAGTCATTGGTAAATAGTCCAGCAATTAGTCCGCCTACATTCCCCCATTGTTTAATGCCATCCTCCAAGGATATGTTGGTTTTTAGAATACGTCTAGAATCGGAGGTTTTTACCTCAATTTGTGGATGTATTACGGTAGCATAGAGGGCGGGTGGGGTGGGGATATTAATAATATCTAAGGGCTGATAGCTTCGTACTAGGGTGAATCCGCCAAATAGGGCAGGGGCTACATTGTCTGCATGGGCTACCCCACTGGCCAATCGTTCTCCTTCCATGGCAAATTTCACCAATTCCAATTTGGAAAAAGGATTGCCAAGAAGTGCGTTCATTGCCCAAACGGCTCCAGCAGAACTGGCGGCACTACTCCCAATACCACTGCCTGCCTTGATTTTTTTGTAGATCTCAATTTCAAAACCTCCATCGTATTCACTGGCTGCTAAAAGGGCCAAACCAGCAACTCCCGCTACATTTTGTAGGGTCTCTGTGGGCAGGTCCTGTCCAGTTAGTTTGGTGATTTTAATTCCTTTTTCGGAAGTTTTCCTTACCACCATTTCGTCCCCAACGGCCTCCAAAGCCAAACCCAATACATCAAATCCGCAGGATATATTGGCAATGGTGGCTGGAGCGAATATTCTTATTTCGTTTTTGTTCATTTTTTATCAATTCAAAAAATTACAATCCTGCCCTTAGTGGTAAAAGTAAAGATTACTAAGGGCATTGTTTTGTTAATGGCCTAGAAATTCCCTATCCGGATAATATCGGCAAAAATACCAGAGGCCGTTACGTCTGCACCAGCGCCCGCACCCTTAATAATCATCGGCTGGTTGGGATATCGTTCTGTATAGAACAAAACAATATTGTCACTACCCTCCAGGTTGTAAAAGTCGTGCCCCTTGGGGATCCGTTGTAAGCCAACACTGGCTTTTCCATCCTCAAACTGTGCTACATATTTCAATTTACTGTCTTCTTCTACCGCCTGTTGGTAGAGGGCTTGGAAAGACTCCTCATGTTCCTTTAGCGTGCGGAAAAAATCCTCGTTATTGGTGGTTTCCAAACTTTCCTGGGGAAGGAAAGATTGATTTTCAATATCTTCTATCTCCAATATATTCCCGCTTTCTCGGGCTAGGATTAGTATTTTCCTCATGACATCTATTCCACTTAGGTCAATTTTAGGATCGGGTTCTGTATAGCCTTCCTCTTGAGCTTTTTTAACAATATCGTGAAAAGTGGTATGGTCGTTAAAATTATTAAAAACAAAATTTAAGCTACCAGAGAGTACTGCTTGTATCTTTAAAACCTTATCCCCAGAGGCAATTAAATGCTTTAGGGTGTCTATAATGGGGAGGCCAGCTCCTACATTGGTTTCAAATAGGAAGGGGGCATTGTATTTTCTGGCCAAATCCTTCAATTCCTGATAATGGCTAAATTGGGAGGAACAAGCTATTTTATTACAGGTGACCACAGAAATGCTGTTTTTTAAATAATTAGGGTAGGTGGAAGATACCTCTTCGCTGGCGGTATTGTCCACAAAAATACTGTTCCTGTAATTTAACTTCATGACTGTGTCATAGAAGCGGGCTTTGTCCGCTTTTGGACCAGAAGCCAATAGTGCCTCCCAATTTTTTAATGGGATGCCGTCCTCATCAAAATACATGGTTCTGGAATTAGACATTCCAATAACGCGGATATTGAGCATTAGTTTTTCTTTTAAATACTGCTTTTGTTGTTGTATTTGCGCTATAAACTTGGCTCCCACGTTCCCAACTCCCATTACAAAAAGGTTCAGTTGCCTTATATTTTCCTCGAAGAACACTTCGTGTAGGCTGTTCAAAGCCTTTTTTACATCAGACTTTAAGATAACCGCAGATATATTCCGTTCAGAAGCGCCCTGTGCAATGGCTCTAATATTTACGTTATTCTTGCCCAGCGTACTGAACATTTTTCCGCTAAGCCCTTGGTGACTCTTCATATTGTCTCCAACTAGAGCAATAATGGCTAGGTCTTTTTCGGCGATGACCGGTTTAATTCTACCCCTCGATATTTCAAAGTCGAAGGCTTCGTTTACAATGGCTACTGCCTTCTCGGTATCCTGATTGGAAATACCTACACAGATAGAATGTTCCGAGGAAGCCTGTGTAATAAGGAC
Source organism: Arenibacter lacus (assembly GCF_008711145.1). Classification (NCBI taxonomy): domain Bacteria; kingdom Pseudomonadati; phylum Bacteroidota; class Flavobacteriia; order Flavobacteriales; family Flavobacteriaceae; genus Arenibacter; species Arenibacter lacus. The sequence continues at coordinate 35,229 of NZ_VVIN01000001.1, read as the reverse complement.
TACGCTGATACCCGCATTGGAAAGCACTTCAAAGAAGCGTTTCGATATTCCCGGGATTCCTACCATTCCAGAGCCCTCTAGGGAGAGCAAGGCTACTTCTTCTACATGGCTAATACCTCTAACCGTCTTCCCTGTGCCATTTTTATTTTTTGATATTAAGGTGCCAGGCTCTTCCGGTTTAAAAGTGTTTTTAATTTGAATAGGGATGCCTTTGCTTAACACGGGTTGAATGGTGGGTGGGTACAATACCTTTGCCCCAAAATGTGAAAGCTCCATGGCTTCTTCATAGGAAATATGCGGAATGGACCTTGCTTGTTTTACGATTTTTGGATTGGCGGTATACATGCCGCTTACATCCGTCCATACCTGTAATAGTTCCGCATCTAGGGCATTGGCCACAATGGCGGCGGTGTAATCCGAGCCTCCGCGTCCCAATGTAGTGGCGTCTCCGGAAACGGAAGAGGCAATAAATCCGCCCATAACGAGAACCTTATTGTCGTGGTTTTTTAGAACACTAACGCAGTTGCTGTTGGTAAGTTGAAAGTTTACCGTTGTTTTTCCATGCGCCAAATTTGTCTTTATCAGTTTTCTGCTATCGATATATGCAGCATCTATCCCCTCGGCTATAAAATGCTCACTTATAATATAAGAAGAGAGTAATTCGCCATAACTAACAATCTTATCCGATAGTTTGGGGGTGATCTCCCCTATCAAGAAAGCGCCTTCCAAAAGGGTTTCCAAGGTGTTTAATTCGGTTTTCACCTTACTGAGCATCTTGCTCTGAGAGTGGATCGGGATCAGCTCTTTTATGGTGCTTAAATGCCGGTCTTCAATTTCCTTTAAAGCGCTTTTATAAGCGTTGTCCTGAGTACAAGCTAATGCGGCCGATTTTAATAAAAGATCGGTGATGCCCCCAAGGGCCGAGACTACCACGATGGTGTTCTCTGATTGCTGATTGGCAATTATGTTTTTTACTAGATTGATATTGTTGGCATTGGCAACAGAAGTGCCCCCGAATTTTAGAACTTTCATGGTTCGATGGTATTAAGAGAATAAACTGAATTATGAGAAAAAAGAAAACGGACGTATATGTAGTAGCTTACCCCAATGGGGTGGTGGTACCGATAACGGTAATAGCCAAAGTACCATTGGTGAATGGTGATTTGCCTAAAATGATGTCCGATTTTATCAAGGTCATGATATATTTAAAGTATCAAATGTAGTATTTTTGATTGCTCTATCAAATCTTTAGGTGAATTTTTACGAGATTGATAATTTATAATAAATATTCTTGAAGAATGAAGATTTATAACGCCCAGGAAATATACGAAGCTGATAAAATCACATTGGAAAGACAGAGGATAACCGCTGAGGAGCTAATGGAAAGAGCTGCAATTCAGATTTTTAACTGGATGCACAACAACTTGCAGGCAGCCAAATCCCCTATACATATCTTTTGTGGTATCGGTAATAATGGGGGAGATGGACTGGTGGTGGCTAGGTATTTAATACAACATGGATATAGTGTATTTGTTTATATAATTAATTTCAGCGAACACCGGTCCAAGGAGTTTTTGGTGAATTTAGATCGATTAAAAGAGTTGAATGTTGCGCCGAAATATTTGGAGGAAAACTCCCCGCTGCCACGCTTGGAAAAGGATGCGATTGTTGTTGATGCTATTTTTGGAATTGGCCTGTCTAGGGAGGTAGCTCCGTGGATATTAAAAGTTTTTCAAGTAATAAATGAGTCCTCGGCCTTTGTGCTGTCGGTAGATATACCCTCGGGAGTTTTTATGGACCAAAAGGTGCCTAAAGCTGATGAAGCCATTAAAAGTGATTTGTTGCTTAGTTTTCAAGTGCCAAAACTTATTTTTTTCCTGCCAGATACGGGGGCCTTCATTAGCCGATGGGAACTGTTGGATATTGGTTTGGATCAGGAGTATTTAAAAGGGGTGGTTTCCAAGTATCAACTGGTGGATGCGTCGGAAGCTGTTAGCTTGTATCGTCCTAGGGAAAAGTTTTCGCACAAGGGAACCTATGGGCATTCGGTGATTGTTGGTGGTAGTTATGGGAAGATAGGTGCGGTCTTATTGGCTGCAAAGGGGTGTCTTAAATCGGGAAGCGGATTGGTTACTGCCTTTGTTCCTAAATGTGGTTATATCCCCCTGCAAAGTGGATTTCCGGAGTTAATGGTCCTTACCGATGACAATGAGGAGCAAATCACTGATATAAAGATCAATTTTAAGCCTAGCGTCATCGGGATTGGAGTAGGTCTGGGTACGGATGCACGAACATTGCGAGCATTTTCCCAGTTCTTGGCATCTAATACGGCTCCCTTGGTTATTGATGCGGATGGTTTAAACCTTATGGCTAAGGATCCATCACTGCTTGGTCTGCTTCCTTCACAAACCGTACTTACGCCTCATCCCAAGGAGTTAGAGCGGTTATTGGGTAAATGGAAGAACGACTTTGATAAGTTAAACAAAACCAAGGCGTTTTCTAAAAAGTACGATTGTATTGTAGTGATAAAAGGGGCGCATACCACCACGGTATACAAAGATAGGGGGTACGTTAACGCTACTGGAAACCCTGGAATGGCCACAGCAGGGAGTGGTGATGTGCTTACTGGCATAGTTACTGGATTAATCGCTCAGGGGTATCCTCCTTTAGAAGCAACAATTTTGGGGGTGTATTTGCATGGGAAGGCGGCTGATATAGCAGTAGCCCAATGTGGTTATCAAGCGATGGTGGCTACGGATATTTTTTCGAATTTAGGAAAGGCTTTTAAGTCGTTAGAGGAAGGGGTGGACTCGCCTATTGGGCCAAAAAAGGATTAGGGGAGATGTATGATGAACGAGTAGAGGGGATAAATTAGGCGCGAACCCGTCTTTTTACCCAGGCCAAGGCATTGTCCGTATCAATGAAAAATTTCATGTTTTTTTTGTAGAAGAGCTTTTCTATATTGAAATTGTGCATGTCTATCTCCTTAAGTGAGACTACAGCCAAGGCTTTTAAGTTATCTATTTCCCTAAGCTGGTTATAGATCATAGGATCTATGGCATACGAAAATTTGCGCAGGCTGATGAATCCAAAATTTCTTCCTCGAAAATGAATTTCTATAATACCGAGGATTTGGAAAAACCGCGCTACATCTATAGTGGTTCCTTCGTCAAATATTGCGATCATATAATCGTCAAATACTTGTACTTTTCCAATCTCCAGTTGGTATTCCCTAACGATGATGGTTTTTTTGGGTTTTCCCACTTTCATTATTAATAATTTACACAATGTCTCGGTGGCGAATGTATAATTATGGGCAGCTTTTTTGAAAATAATTAGATTAAAGACTTAATAATCGTTTATATGGAAATCTAGCTGGTGGATCTGTGATTGAATTCTTACACCTATTGATATAATCATGTTTTAATTATAGGAAAGGGCGGTAAGGCCTTGAGGGTGTTGTAGTCTGCGCGGGATTTTAAATTTACCTTTTATACTTTTTTTGATTTAGAGCTGTGGGCAGCTACTGTTGGCTGAGATTTAATTTAATGATGCAAAGCAGTAGTTGGGGTATAGGTTCATCTTTAAATTGGAATTGCTATTTAAAGGGCAGTGGTAGGGGTAGGCTGAGATTATAGGAAAGAGTATGGGGCGGAATAAAAAGGCAGATAGGAAATTGATTCCTATCTGCCTGTTCCTTGAGGTCTATTGGATAAACCTGTGTAACATTGATCTAACTATACTTTTTTATACAATTAGTCGCCTTTGTGTTATTAAAATTTAGGTCTTGGAAGATTCCTCGGCCTTGTTAATTTTAATGGTGAGTTTTTGTTTTTCCTCATCCAAATCCATGTGAATTGTATCGCCCTCTTGCAATTTTGAGTTTACAATCTCCTCCGCCAATGCATCTTCAATATATTTCTGAATGGCACGCTTAAGGGGTCTTGCTCCGTATTGCTTGTCGAAACCTTTTTCGGCAATATAATCCTTTGCTTTTTCAGAGAGGAAAAGGTTGTACCCTATATCCTTGATTCTGGCGTACAATTTCTTTAGCTCAATATCTATAATCTTATGGATATGCTCTCTCTCCAAGGCATTAAAGACAACTACATCGTCAATTCTGTTCAGGAACTCGGGGGCAAATGCTTTTTTCAGGGCATTTTCAATTACACTCTTCTGATGTGTATCTGCCTGCGCTTTTTTTGCGGATGTCCCGAAACCAACTCCTTGACCAAAATCCTTTAGTTGTCTAGCCCCAATGTTCGAGGTCATGATAACCACCGTATTTCTAAAGTCGATCTTCCTACCTAAACTATCGGTAAGGAATCCATCGTCTAATACTTGTAAAAGCATATTAAAGACATCTGGATGCGCTTTTTCAATCTCGTCCAGGAGAATCACGGAATATGGTTTGCGACGCACTTTTTCCGTAAGCTGTCCACCTTCCTCATAACCAACATATCCTGGAGGTGCACCTACCAATCTAGAGATAGCGAATTTCTCCATATACTCGCTCATATCAACGCGTATCAGGCCATCTTCGGAATCGAACAATTCCTTAGCGAGTACCTTGGCAAGTTGTGTTTTACCCACCCCGGTCTGTCCTAGGAAAATAAAGGAGCCAATCGGTTTATTGGGGTCTTTAAGTCCGGCACGGTTTCTTTGGATAGCTTTAGCCACTTTAGATACGGCATCGTCTTGTCCTATTACGTTGGCCTTAATTAATTCCGGTAATTTAGCAAGTTTATTGCTTTCTGTCTGTGCAATTCTATTTACTGGAATACCGCTCATCATGGATACTACATCTGCAACATTATCTTCCGTTACGGTTTCCTTGTGAAGCTTACTATCCTCTTCCCAGCGCTCTTGCGCAATGGCTAAATCCTTTTCAATTCGCTTTTCATCGTCCCTAAGCTTGGCAGCCTCTTCGTACTTCTGTTTTTTGACTACCGAATTTTTCAATTCACGTACTTCTTCCAGCTTTTTTTCTAATTCCAAAATCTGTTTGGGAACGTCCATATTAACAATGTGGACCCTAGAGCCAGCTTCGTCCAAGGCATCTATAGCCTTGTCTGGTAAGAATCTGTCTGTCATATAGCGACTGGTGAGTTTAACACAGGCAACGATGGCTTCATCCGTATAATGCACGTTGTGGTGTTCCTCGTACTTTCCTTTTATGTTTTTGAGTATTTCAATGGTTTCCTCAATAGTGGTAGGTTCTACCAATACCTTTTGGAATCGTCTTTCCAAGGCCCCATCTTTCTCAATGTATTGACGGAATTCATCCAAGGTAGTGGCACCAATACATTGTATTTCGCCTCTCGCCAAAGCAGGTTTAAACATATTGGAAGCATCCAAGCTTCCTGTTGCTCCACCAGCTCCAACTATAGTGTGGATCTCATCAATAAAGAGGATAACATCGTCATTCTTCTCCAATTCGTTCATCACCGCCTTCATGCGCTCTTCAAACTGGCCTCTGTATTTTGTGCCTGCCACCAGGGAGGCTAGGTCTAAGGTTACCACTCTTTTATTGTAAAGAATCCTAGATACCTTTTTATTGACAATTCTAAGGGCCAAGCCTTCGGCAATGGCGCTTTTCCCTACACCGGGTTCCCCTATCAATAAAGGGTTGTTCTTCTTTCTCCTACTGAGAATCTGGGATACCCTTTCTATTTCTTTTTCACGACCCACTACAGGGTCCAACTTGTTTTCCTCTGCCATTCTGGTGAGGTCTCGTCCAAAATTGTCCAAAACGGGTGTCTTGGATTTTTTGCTCCCCTTGGGAGTACCGGCACCAAAGGTGCTTTCCTTCTCCTCGTGGGAGTCGCCAGAATCGCTTGGAAAGGATTCCGAGGTTGGGGAGTCTATATAGTCGTCATCACTTGTAATCATAGATTTAAATTGGTCTTTTACCCCGTCATAGTCTACTTTTAATTTGTGAAGTAGCTTGGTGGTGGGGTCATTTTCATTGCGTAAAATACAGAGCAAAAGATGTGCTGTGTTAATGGAAGAGCTTTGAAAAAGCTTGGCCTCCAAAAACGTTGTTTTTAAAGCACGTTCTGCCTGCCTTGTAAGGTGAAGGTTTTTCTTGTCCTTCTGCACAGTGCCGGAGCTGAGGTTTGCCGGACTTAGAATTTCCACTTTTCTCCTCAGGTGGTCTAAGTCTACGTCCAAGGCATCTAAAATGCTAATGGCCTTCCCATTACCGTCCCTAAGCAGTCCTAGCATTAAATGCTCCGTTCCAATAAAGTCGTGCCCTAATCTAAGGGCCTCTTCCTTACTGTAAGCAATAACGTCTTTTACTCTAGGGGAAAAATTATCATCCATAAAATATCCTTTCAACTTTAAAAATAGTAAATCTATACTAAACTAGGGCAAATACTATACCTAATTATAAATATAATTGCTCAATTGACAAAAAAAGGTTTTCTGACGTAAAAAACAACTTGTAAATTGCGAATAAAAATTTTGGCTAGTTGTGTTGATAAAAACTTTACAAAAGTATAGCTTTATTGCCTTGGTAGTGCCGATTTTGTGTATATTGTCGTGCTTTTTTTAACTAATTTTAGAGAAGATTTTAAATGGCAGAAAGAGAAAGATTAATTCCGGTTAACATAGAAGAAGAAATGAAATCTGCGTACATTGATTATTCAATGTCCGTCATTGTGTCACGTGCCCTGCCAGATGTCAGGGATGGATTGAAGCCAGTGCACAGAAGGGTTTTGTTTGGGATGCACGAATTGGGGGTTAGATCCAATAGTGCCTATAAGAAATCGGCCCGTATTGTGGGTGAGGTATTAGGTAAGTACCACCCGCACGGAGATACCTCCGTATATGATTCCATGGTGCGTATGGCCCAGGACTGGAGTTTACGCTATATGTTGGTGGATGGCCAAGGTAACTTTGGCTCTATAGATGGAGACAGTCCGGCAGCGATGCGTTATACGGAAGCCCGTATGCGCAAAATAGCCGATGATATGTTGATTGATATAGAAAAGGATACGGTAGACCATCAACTGAATTTTGACGATTCATTGAAAGAGCCCACCGTATTGCCAACCAGAGTGCCTAACCTTTTGGTGAACGGTGCCTCCGGTATTGCAGTAGGGATGGCCACCAATATGCCTCCCCATAACCTTTCGGAGGTGGTAGATGGTACCATTGCCTATATAGACAATCACGATATTTCCGTGGACGAGATCATGACGCATATAAAAGCCCCCGATTTTCCAACCGGAGGTATTATTTATGGATATGATGGCGTAAAGGAAGCCTTCCATACCGGTAGAGGACGGGTAATGGTACGGGCGAAAGCCGAATTTGAGGAAGTGCAAGGCAGGGAGTGTATCGTGGTAACAGAGATTCCTTACTTGGTGAACAAGGCCGATATGATTAAAAAGACGGCAGACCTTGTAAATGAAAAGAAAATAGATGGAATTGCTTCTATTAGGGACGAGTCCGATAGGAACGGAATGCGTATTGTCTATGTTTTAAAAAGAGATGCTATTCCCAATATTGTTCTTAATACCTTATACAAGTATACCGCACTACAATCCTCGTTTAGTGTAAACAATATTGCCCTTGTTAACGGCAGGCCAAAATTGCTGAACGTAAAGGATATGATCCACTATTTTGTGGAGCATCGTCATGAGGTGGTCGTAAGGCGTACCGAGTTTGAACTTAAGAAAGCAGAAGATAGAGCTCACATACTAGAGGGGCTTATCATCGCTTCGGACAATATAGATGAGGTTATTGCTATCATCAGAGGCTCTTCCAATGCAGATGAGGCTAGGGAGAAATTGATGGAGCGCTTTAAGCTAAGTGAAGTTCAGGCAAAGGCAATCGTAGATATGAGATTGCGTCAGTTGACCGGACTGGAGCAGGATAAGCTAAGAACCGAATATGAGGAGGTAATAGCTCTTATTGCCGACTTAAAGGATATTTTGGCAAGGAAGGAGCGTAGAATGGAGATCATTAAGGAAGAACTCCAAGAGATCAAGGATAAATATGGAGATAGAAGACGTTCTGAAATAAATATCGCAGGTGGGGATTTAAGTATGGAAGATATGATACCCAATGAGCAAGTGGTTATCACCATCTCCCATGCAGGTTATATTAAGAGAACCCCATTGTCCGAATACAAAACCCAGCATAGGGGCGGGGTGGGCCAAAAAGCCTCTTCCACAAGGAACGAGGATTTCCTGGAGCATTTATTTGTGAGTACCAATCACCAGTATATGTTGTTCTTTACCAAAAAAGGAAAATGTTTCTGGATGAGAGTATATGAAATTCCAGAAGGTACCAGAACTTCTAAAGGAAGGGCAATTCAGAACCTTATTAATATAGAGAACGACGATACGGTAAAAGCCTTTATCTCTACGCAGGATTTAAAGGATGAGGAGTACGTTAACAGTCACTATGTAATTATGGCTACTAAAAAAGGAGTGGTTAAAAAGACCTCCTTGGAGCAGTATTCTAGACCGAGACAAAATGGAATTAACGCTATTGGAATCCGCGAAGGGGATGAGCTATTGGAGGCAAAACTTACCACCGGAGCCAGTCAGATATTCCTTGGTTTAAAATCTGGAAAAGCCATTAGATTCGAGGAAAGTAAGACTAGACCCATGGGACGAAATGCCTCTGGAGTAAGGGGAATTACCCTGGACAGTGAGCAGGATGAGGTGATAGGAATGGTAGCAGTTCATAATTTTGATGAGGAAATTCTGGTGGTTTCTGAAAACGGTTATGGAAAAAGATCCAGTATTGAGGATTATAGAATAACCAACCGAGGAGGAAAAGGAGTGAAAACCATTTCCGTTACCGAAAAAACAGGAGAATTGGTGGCCATTAAAAACGTATCCGATTCCGATGACCTTATGATTATCAATAAATCTGGTATCGCTATTAGAATGAGCGTAGAGGATTTAAGGGTAATGGGACGTGCTACCCAAGGAGTTCGACTTATAAATATTAAGGGGAAAGATTCCATTGCAGCAGTAGCAAAAGTGATGAAGGAAGAAGAGGATTTGGAAGATGTGGACAACTTGGATGTAGACGTTAATCCAGAAAATGGCACGGCTCTTGATAATGATGAAGGGCAAAAAGAATAAGTTTATACACTAATTTAAATATACAGTTGAAATGAAAAAAAATATCATAATACTTTCCGCCATGTTTTGCGGAGTAGTGGGATTCGCGCAAAAAAGCGAAATAAGGTCCGCAGACCGATCGCTAAGATCTGGAAATGCCTCTGCGGCGATAGCCTCATTGGAAAGTGCATCCTCTTTAATTGATGCGGCAGACGAAAGAATGCAAGCCCAGTATTATTTCTTAAAAGGAAAGGCGCATGCAGAATTAGCTAAAAAAGGAGAAGTAGACGCTTTTGACAAAGCCATCTCCTCCCTAAAAAAGGTTTCCAAAATAGAAGAAGCTAGTGGGAGGTCTAAATATAGCGCAGAAGCAAAAGAAATCCTTTCTTCTATGACCGTAGATTTAGTCAACTTGGCCGTAGAGGACAATAACAACAAGCGTTTTAAGGAAGGTGCTGAAAAACTTTATTTGGGGTACCAATTAAGTCCTAAGGATACAATCTACCTATATTATGCCGCTAGTAGTGCTGTTAATGGTGGGCATTTTGAGCAGGCGCTTTCCTATTATGAGGAGTTGAAAGACCTTAATTACGACGGAAGTGGAATTGTTTATAAGGCTACCAATGTAGAAACCGGAGAGGTAGAGGAAATGGATAAGACTCAAAGAGAGCTAATGGTTAAATCCGGAGCTTATAAAGATCCAATTGAAGAAAAAATTCCTTCTAAAACAACCGAGATTGTTAAAAATGTGGCCTTGATCTATACTCAATTAGGTAAGGATGATAAAGCATTGCAGGCCTACAAGGATGCAAGAGCAAAAGATCCTAAGGATGTAAACCTAATTTTGAATGAGGCCAATCTATATTACAAAATGGGGGACAAGGAAAAGTTTAAAGCTTTAATGGCAGAAGCTACTGAAGTTGCCCCAGATAATCCCGATCTTTTCTATAATATAGGGGTGATTAATATGGAGCAAGGAAATATTGAAGAAGCAAGAGCAGCCTATAGAAGAGCTATTGAAATAAACCCTGGATATGTAAATGCTCAATTAAATCTTTCCACTACTTATGTAAATGAGGGGAATGGATTGATTGATGAGATGAACTCTTTGGGTAACTCTAAAAAGGACATTGCTAGATACGATGAGCTAAAGGAGCAAAAAGATAGTTTGTTCCGTGATGGTGCCACTATTTTGGAGGATGCCGTTAGGGAAAATCCAGACAATCAGGCAATATTAACCCAGCTTAAGAATATTTATGGAGCCTTGGGTGATAATGAGAACTTTATGCGTGTTAAAAAGTTATTGGGAGAGTAATTACCGCCAATAGAAACCGTAAAAAGGAAAAGGGCCGTCAAGTTTAATTGACGGCCCTTTTTTATGCTTAAATAATCTTTTTGATGACTCGTAGGCTATGGGTGTAGGTATTGGTGTCCGTGCTAAAAATACCCGTATGGTCTAACCGGTCTAGCCTTACCTTTCCATACGAGTGGATGATGTAGTTGTTGTCCATTATTATTCCCACATGATCTATGACTCCTTCTTGGTTGTCGAAAAATGCCAAATCTCCAGGTTCGCTCTCCTCAATAAAACTTAGTGCCTCCCCTTGGGTAGACTGCTGTTGCGCTCCCCTTAGTAGGCGGTATCCATTTATTTTATACACCATTTGGGAAAGTCCCGCGCTGTCAATACCAAAAGCACTTTTGCCTCCCCAAAGGAAGGGAGCGTTAAGGTAGAGCAAGGCGGTTTCTACCAGTTGTGCCTTATTTAATGATCCATTGGAGTAGGGGCCATCAAAATAATGGTTTAAAACACTACTAGGAGGAATGGAAGAACCTAGGACAATGGGTAGTAAAACACTATTGTTGGTTTCAATAAAGGAAACAAGTTCCGTGGATATCTTAGTGGATTTAGAATTATCCAAATCTAAATACTGGACTTCATCGATAAAAGTAAATTGTTGATTGCTGATCCATCCTTCACACTGATCGTACGCTATTCGGATTCTGCTCCATTTTTTTCGTTGTTCTAAGACTTTAAAATGTTCTCCGTACAACAATTGGGTTATCATTTCTCCTGTGTCGTCGGGTATGGAACGTACCGGGACAAGGCTTAGGTGGCAAATACCGTACTGCATGGGCTTGCTTTACAAGAGCTAATTAATTTCTTTCTATGATTATTGCGGATGCACCGCCGCCACCATTACAAATGGCCGCTGCTCCTATTTTTCCATTGTTTTGTTTTAGCACGCTGAGGAGGGTGATGATGATACGGGCGCCAGAGCAGCCTAGGGGATGCCCCAAGGATACGGCACCACCGTTTACGTTCACCTTGTCGTCTCTTAGTCCTAAAATTTTCATATTGGCGAGGCCTACTACCGAAAATGCTTCATTAAACTCAAAGTAATCCACATCATCCAAGCTTATACCTGCTTTTGATAATGCATTAGGTAGCGCTTTTGCCGGTGCGGTGGTGAACCATTTAGGTTCTTGGGCAGCATCTGCATAGGCTTTAATAGTGGCTAGTGGCTTTAAATTTAGTTCTTTAGCCTTATCTGCACTCATTAATACCAAGGCGGCAGCACCGTCGTTGATTGTAGAGGCGTTGGCGGCAGTAACGGTACCATCTTTGGAGAAGGCAGGACGTAAGGTAGGAATCTTTTCCATTTTTACATTCTTGAATTCCTCATCCTCGGTCACCAAAACGGGTTCGCCCCTTCTTTGGGGAACCGAAACGGGAACCACCTCGTCATCAAATTTTCCTTTTTCCCACGCTTCCGAAGATCTTTGGTAAGATTGTATGGCAAAGTTATCTTGGTCTTCCCTGCTAAACTCATACTTGGTAGCGCAGGCGTCTGCACAGGTACCCATTGCCTGTTGGTCATAGGCATCTACCAGTCCATCTTTCTGCATTCCGTCTACCAAGCTGGCTGGACCAAATTTTTGGCCGCTTCTCAAATGAATATAATGTGGAATCAAGCTCATGTTTTCCATGCCCCCTGCTACCATAATGTCGTTGTCTCCCAACGCTATAGATTGGGCGGCCTGCATAACCGCTTTCATTCCAGACGCGCAAACCTTGTTTACCGTAGTACAAGGAACGGTATCTGGAATACCCGCTAAAAGTGCTGCTTGTCTGGCTGGAGCCTGCCCTACACCTGCCTGTACCACATTACCCATAAGTACTTCCTGTACTTTTGCAGGGTCTAAATTTATTTTTTCTAAGGCACCTTTAATGGCAATGGCCCCCAGGTTTTGGGCTGGTATGGTAGACAATGATCCCATAAAGCTTCCAATTGGGGTCCTGGCAACAGAAACAATTACAACATCTTTCATTTGAGTTCAGTTTTTGGTTCTTTGCGAAATTAATAAAATAATGCGCAATGAGATGGCCAACTTGCCAATAATCCGAATTTTTACTCACTTCGGAGTTTTAAAACCCCGAAGCCTAACGCCTTGTAATATCAGTAGTATTTTTCCAATGCCTTGTAGGCATGTCCTTAGAGTGGTGTCAATTACACTTGTGTTTGTTTTGGGGAACTAAATCGTCAATGAATTTTTCCTATGAAAATTAATGAGTTAAGTGGCTGCTTAGGGAGAGTAATCAGAGGAATTCCTAGTTTTAACTTAATATTCTCTATTTTTGACAATATACACTTTAAGTATGCGTAAGTTTTTAGACCGCCTTTATAAAAACCAATCTTTGGTTTATAAGTACTTTCTTTATTTTCTCGCTGTTTTTGTGATTGTATTCTTATTTCCTCGTGGGGGTAAGTTTAAATACGAATTTCAAAAGGGGAAACCATGGCAGTACGATAATTTCTATGCTCCCTTCGATTTTTCCATTAAAAAAAGCGAAGCGGAAATCAATAGCGAAAAAGAAAAGATCAGGGCTACTAGTGTTGATTATTACAACTATGATACAGAAATAGTTAAAGAGGTAGATAGTGTTATACAAGCCGAGATTGTTCAGGTCTTTGATGATACGAGTTATTCTAATTTAGATCGAGCCCATTTCCAGCAAGTAGCAAGGGAAATACTGGCGGAACTCTATACTAATGGAATTCTTTCCAAGGTAGGGCGTCCAGGGAATAAGAGCAGTTTGTATCTAGTAAAGAACAATGAGGCTAAAAAGCTTCAGTTTAAAAGCGTTTACACCCTGTCTGACGTAGGTAGGGTAGTGGAGAACATCTTGGTAAACCAGCAGCTGTCAGAGTTTGAACCTGCCTTTCAGCAGCTATTCTTCAATTCAGTAAAACCCAATCTAAGCTTTAATGAGGACCTTTCTAAAAAAGAGTTAGAGACAGAGTTTTCTAAGATTTCCTATACGCTGGGGAATGTGGACGAGGGGAAACTCATCATAGCCAAAGGGGAAGTGGTAGAAGAGGAAGACTTGCGGGTATTAGAGTCCTTAAAGAACGAATATGAATCTAAACTCTGGGGACAGAATAATCAGTACTTTGTAGTGATTGGATATGCTGTTCTGGTGGCAATGGTGCTTACCATGCTCTTTTTGTTTCTGAAGAAATACCGACGGGAGGTTTTTCTAGACAATACCAAGATTACTTTTATAGTGGTAAACATCCTTTTAATGGTTTTTGCGACTACGGTTATTGTGAAATACAATGAAGGGCTTGTTTTTGTAGTGCCCCTTTGTATTTTGCCGTTAATATTAAAAACCTTTTTCGATGCCAGATTAGGACTATTTGTGCATGTGCTTACCGTTTTAATATTGGGGTTTGTGGTGCCCAATAGTTTTGAATATATCTTTCTCCAGACTTTAGCAGGGATAGTGACCATATTATCCGTGTCTGAATTGTACAAAAGAGCCAATTTATTTATTTCGGTAGGACAGATTACCTTGGTTTACATTATAGGATATTTTGCCTTTCATATGATTCATGAAGGGAATTTGGATAACATACAATGGATCGTCTTTGGATTCTTTCTATTAAATGGAATGATTACCCTGTTTGTACAGCCCTTGATCTACATCTTCGAAAAAATATTCGGTTTGGTGTCGGATGTGTCCTTACTAGAGTTGTCGGATACCAATTCAAAATTACTAAAGGAGTTGTCGGACAGGGCGCCAGGTACTTTTCATCATTCCTTGCAGGTAGCTAATTTAGCGGAAGCGGCGGCCAATGAAATTGGTGCCAATGCCATGTTGGTGCGTGTTGGTGCCTTATACCACGATATCGGGAAGATGAATAATCCCACCTATTTTACGGAGAACCAAACTACCAATGTTAATCCGCACGACGATCTAGACCCTGTGGAGTCGGCCAGGATTATTATAGACCATGTTATACAGGGGATAGAGATTGCGCGTAAAAATAACGTTCCGGATAGGGTGATCGATTTCCTAAGGACGCATCACGGTACCTCTTTGGTGTATTATTTTTACCGTAAACAGGAAAAGCTGCATAAGGAAACCGGGGAAGCCTTGGATATTGAGGAATTTAGGTATCCAGGACCGCCTCCTTTTTCTAGGGAAACGGCAATTCTGATGATGGCCGACTCTGTGGAGGCAGCTTCCAAGAGTTTAAAGGACCCTACTTTCTCGGGAATTCACAATTTTGTGGAGAAAATAGTGGACGGACAGATTTCGGAGAATCAATTTTTAAATGCAAATATTACGTTTAAAGAGATAGAAACTATCAAGAAAGTGCTGAAACAGAAGCTGATAAACATTTATCATTTGAGGGTGGAATATCCCGAATAAATAATTAATAAAAAAAGTTGTCGAAATAGTTGGTTAATCCTAAATGAACTACTACATTTGCAACCGCATTTCGATGCACGATCTTGAAGATTATTGGAGAGGTGCCGGAGTGGTAACGGAGCAGATTGCTAATCTGTCGACGGGTAACTGTCGCCAGGGTTCGAGTCCCTGTCTCTCCGCTTTTTGAGAAGTCAAAATGGGAAACCATTTCGGGGTGTAGCGTAGCCCGGTTATCGCGCCTGCTTTGGGAGCAGGAGGTCGCAGGTTCGAATCCTGCCACCCCGACCTGAAAATCAGAGGTTTACAAGTTAATTTTTGTAAGCCTCTTTTTATTTGCACTCAATTTTCACTCAAAAATTGTCCTTTTTTGGTTCTATTTGGTGGTATAACAAAAAAAATGAGATGATTTTTCAACTTCTTAGATTAGATAATAAAATAATCTTATGTAAGATCCCTAGAAACACGCCAAAATCTTCATACACCGTTTAGGAAAGTATATGGTTATTTTTTAGCAATAAGTAGGGGTAAGTAAAAGTATATCCCGATCAAAGAAAAAAGTAGCCCTCCAATAGATCCCACGGCGAAAGAAAACCAAAATGCTTCGTTTTGCCCATGCCATACAAAAGGAACCAATCCGACGATAGTTGAAACGATGGTCAAAATCACTGGGATAATTTTATAGTTAAAGGCTTTATAGTATAGTGACCGGATATTCCGCTGTGGATATTGTTTTCTTAAATTATTAAAATCGTTTACAATAAATAAGGCGGAATTGACACTAATACCACTTAGCAAAATAAAGGAGGCGTATCCGCCTTGGTCAAAATTAAATCCGAACCAAAAAAACGTCAGGAACACGCCTATAAAGGAAAGGGGTATCATACTAATAATGGTCAAAGGCTGTGTTAAGGACTCCAATAGGATAGTGCAGATAAAGAAAATTATAAAGATTACTACAAAAAGGTAATAGTACTGTTTAGAATTGCTCTTATTCCAACCGCCATGGGACTGCTCTAAAACACGGTAGCCAATTGGGAGCTTCTCCTTTAATTGCGCTACGTTATCCTCCCTGATTTTATTAGCTAGAGGATAGGTTCCCAAAAAGTCATAAGCCACCGTTAAGCGGTATTGCTGGTTGTTTTTATTGATAATATTCCCCGTTTTTTGTTTTTCAATAGTAGCTAACTGCTGTAGCTTATATTGTTTGCCGCGAAGTGGAATTGGTGTATACTTTAAATCCCATACGTTGAATTTCTGATAAGTATCCGACACCAAATTCACTTGTTGCAGCTCATTATCATTTATTATGTGGGCAATATTACTGGAAAGAACCTGATTTTTTAAATACCCGTACAATTGATTTTGTGAGACATTCGCCATAGCCAATTGTTCCTGGTCAAAATCTAAGTAATATTCTTCTAGGCTATTGCTGTTCCAGCCTCCACTTGTTATTTCTACTTCCTTTACCCGGCCAGAAGAGTTTTCTTCCAATTGTTCTTTTAATAAAGTGGCGTAGCGGTAAAGGTCATCGTAGTTATAGCCTTCCAATTCTATCCTATGGGATTTATTCCCAGTCCCTAAAGCATTGGAAAATCCTCGACCCACCCCTGTTACGCTCCAATCCAAACCTCCCAAGCTGATCGCCTTGGATTCCAACAATGTTTTTAGGTGGTATGGAAATGAGCCAAATTCATGCTCTTCCTTAAAATAAATAGAAATATTGGAGCTCTTGGGACCGTTGATCTGGGTTTTATATAATGAAATCTCATCAAATTGCCCGATATAATTTTCCATTTTCAACACTACATCGTTCAATTGCTCAATGGTACAGCCATCGGGCATCCTACCGCTTACCCTAAGGGTAGTGCGCTCTGGTTCTGAATAATAAGAACTTTCAAAGACATCTTCGGTAAATAAGCGCAAAGTACCTCCAAGAACCTTGTCCAAGGTAGGACGTAGGTTAGTAGTGTACCACTCGGCCCCTAAAGTCGAATTATATAATGAGGCCCATTTTCCATTCCCGTTTAGTTGTTGTGGCAACATATATAAAGGAAGGCCAAAACCAAGAACGAACAACATTATAAACGCCCATTTGAACCTAGGTTTCCCCATCCAATGTATAGTATTGGTATACCTTCTTGTGAATTTATTGATCCGGCGTTTTCTCTTAATGGAAAATCGGCTTCGCTTTTTTTCTAGCCTCATCTTATCCATTAAAGCCGGTACGTAGAACAAGGAAACTAATAAGGAAACCCCAATATTAATAGCAATGACCAAGGCAAAATCCCACAGGTTCAAACGTTGGTTTTCCTCCAAGAAAAATATAATCATCAGTGCTCCAACGGTAGTCAAAGTTGCCGCTAATATTGCTAAAAAGGCCTTCCTATTGCCTTTATTGCGCAAGTGGTCGATCATTATTATACTATTATCTATGATGATCCCAAACGAAATGGTAATTCCGGCAAAGGAGTATAATTGCAATTGTACGTCTAGGGCATAGTAAAAAATAACAGCAATGAGAAGGTTGGTGACAATACTTAAAAATAATACCGTTAAATATTTAAAACTTCTGTTGATCAAGACAATGAGGACCAATAAAATTAAAAAAGAATACAAGGTTCTTTTCTGTATTTTCCGTAACTCATCTACAATAAATTCAGTGGTGTCATGAGTCAACTTTATAGAATATCCGGGGGGTTGTTCTTGGTTTAGCCCATTGACCGCCATTCTAACAGTTTTTGCCAAATCAATGTTATTTGCGCCCTTTTCTGCATACACTAGCATATTCACGGTATTAAGCCCATTCACACGATAGTAAGAGCTGACCCTTCCTTCATTAAATTTGACGGTGGCAACATTTTTTAAATAAATGATCCTATGGTTTATTTTTTTGATAGGGATGTTGTTCCAATCGATGGCATCCTCTAATGTATGCGATAGTACTACGGCTATTTGTTGGTCAGTATCATTATTTTCAGAACGGATCGTTGTATTTCCCAGCGCTCTTTGTTGTAGATAAGTTCTAATGGCATTTTGGATTTCCCCAGCCGAAACATCTAACTGTAGTAATTTTTTGGTGTCATATTCTATGACCCACTCAAAAGGTGTGGCTCCATGTACATCCACATTATTTACGCCTTTTATGGCCGTTAATGTAGGAAGGATGGTATTTTCCGTGTATTTCTTAATATAATGGGGGCTTTCATTGGCATTGACACTATAGGTTAAAATAGGAGCGCTATTTTCATTGGCGGTACTTCTGGATAAGGAGGGGTAGCTGACCCCCTGGGGGAGTTCTGAATGGCTTTGTCGGATGAGATTGGCAATCTCAAAACGAACGGCGTCCATGTCAACCCCTTTTTTGAAATTCATAGAAATTGAACCACTCCCTTTTCGCGAGGTCGAACTAATGTTTTCTATACCACTAACGGTATTGAAGTGTCCTTCTAGCCTTGAGGTTACTTCCTGCTCCATTACTTTTGCCGAAGCCTCTTGCCAAGAAACGAATACCCCTAACGAATTGTTGGGGCGTGTTGGAGTAAGCTGTACACTTAACAAAGGAATCAGGCTTGCCCCAATAATAGAAAGACAGATGAATATAGTGAGGACCGTAAAGGAAGAAGGTTTCTGATTCATTAATTTAACGCTTTGGCTTTATTCTATTTATTTTCAATCATTAAGAACGTTATCAAAATCCTGCCAAAGGGGGCGGTCATTTAAAAAGTCGTACAGCGTCAGTTCTTGCACCTTGTAATATAGTCTCCAGTAATTTAAAAGACTTTGTATATATTGTTCGGTTGCTGACTGCCAGGCTTTTCTGGCACTGGTCAGGTTCAGCAGCCCTACGCGTCCCGATAAAAAACGTTTTTCCGTAATGGTATAGGATTCCCTTGCAATTTCACTGGTTCTCAAGGCCCCTGTTACCAAATCTTTCTGTAGGTTAAAATCGATCACCTTCTGGGCAATTTCCTGCTGTAGCCTATCGGCATCCTGTTGCAATTCAATGTCGGCGATATCCTTGTTCATACGTGCCGTTTTGATATTGCCTCGGCGTTCGCCCCAATCCAAAATAGGAATACTAAAATTCACGGACACCATTTGCTGGTCCAAAAGATTGCCATAGGCATCCCTTAAGCTATTGGCCTGTTGATTTAAACCGTAACTGGCCGATACAGACAGATCGAAACGGTTATCCTTTACTGCCTTATCCAGATTCCGCAAGGCTTCAATCTTTCTAAGCCTTAGATCCAGAATATCCGGATTATTAGCCTTTGCCAATGCCATCGCTTTATCAATATTAATTTGAAGGTCGGAAATAATCTCGGGTAATTCCGGAAGGGCATCCGTGGGCATTGCTTCCCTTAAGTACAATCGCAGGTCGGCCTCGGCCTTTTGAAGGTTCTGAAGATTTTGGGTTAGGTTCGTATTGGCATTGTACACATCCATCTCCAGATTTAGAAGATCGTCCCGTTCTATAGAGCCCAGATCATAGCGTTTTTCCCCTATCCCAAAAAGTTTTTTAGCCGAGTCTTTATTCTCCTGGGCTATCGTCACTTTTTTATGGGCCATTGCCCAATGAAAAAAAAGATCAATCGTCCTAAGATTTATGGTCTGCTGCTCGTATATAAACTCCTGTTTGGCTTTTTGATATTTGAGAGGCTCGGTCTGTTTCTCCCATTTAAAACGGTTAAAGGCCATTATGGGTTGAACCATTCCAATTCGTATCGGAGTGGCACTATAATTTTCTATGGAAGTATTTCCCGAATTTACAATCCGGTCGAAGCTCGAATTTATAAACAAGTTCGTTCCGGTAGCCCTGATGTTTTGGGTCATTGAAATATTGGCGAAGGAACTTAAATTTTGTTGCTGACGAAAAACATCGATATTCTGTTCGGAATCATATCGTTGTACCAAGGCCCGGTTGAACGTAAACGGTCTAGTGTGAAAATCTATTTTTGGCAATAGGCTGGATCTGAACGATTTGAACTGCCAATAATTTACGCCGTATTTACGCTTTGACTTATAGGCATCTAGGGAGTTGTCCCGTGCCAATTCCAACACATTCTGAAGAGATACTTTTTCTTCCAAAGGTATTGGAGCACCTATATTTTGTGCAATTCCATGGTGCAGGCTCAACAGAAAGCACCCAAGTAGCAGTAATTGCAATAATTTATTTTTTAACATTGACTTTTAATTTTGCTAGATAATAGTAACATAAGGGAATAAAATACAGGCTTATTATGGTTCCGAGCAACATGCCACCAATCAGGGAAATCGCCAGTGGAGCCTGTAACTCTGCCCCCAAACCACTCGAAAATAATAAAGGCACCAAGGCTAATATAGTAGTCAAACTCGTCATTAAAATCGGCTTTAAACGTCTTTGGCCGGCAACCAACAAGGCTTTCATTAAAGGATACCCTTGACGGCGCAACTGTATGATGGTATCTACTTTTAAAATAGAATCGTTTATAATGATCCCGCTCATCACCACGATACCGATCATGGACATCAAATTTATGCTCATCCCTGTTAGCTTTAAGAATAGGAAGGCCCCGGCAAGATCTATTGGCACTTCAAATAAGATAATTAAAGGCAGGGTAAAGGATTCAAATTGAGAGGCCAGAATAAAATAAAGCAACAATAATGAGATCAGTAAAACTATAATGAGTTCGTTCATTAATGCCTGCTGGGTAAAATAACTCCCGGAAAAACTCACCTCGTACCAAGGATTTTTATGGATCAAGCTTTTTATCTCGGACATTACCTTGTGTAGCTGCCCGTCATTTACTTGTAGGTCCATGGGATAGTATTCCCCTTCGGTGCCCCCATATATGGTTTTCAAGTCGCTAGCCGATACCACCTTTACAAAGTCCTTTATTTGAAACTCGGTTTGGTCTTCGGACATCACGGTGGTTTCTTCTAAGATGTTGTGCATTTGTTTGGTTTCACCGCCCAAGATTACGGGAACAAAGTTTTGATTATCTACTATTGAGAGTATTTCGCGTTCGTTAAAGGCACTTTTTAAAGTTGAGTATAAGGTATTGGCATTCACCCCATAGGTCATGAGTTTCTCTTGATCGGCTACTAGGGTCATATAGTCTTGCCATACGATGGGTTTTAATTCTATATCTCCTAAAATTTCCGTCGTCTGCTGCCATATGGTTTGAAGGGCCTTATTTTGGCTACTGCCCAGGTTTTCTACATGCCGTAGTCGGGCCGTTAATGGGGCTTCATCCTCAGAAAATATCAGGTTAAAGATATTGTCCACTTCAGAATAGGCATACATCGCCTCAGGGTATGATCTTGTAATCTCTGTCTGCAATGTTTTTTTGATATAGGCCAGATCTTCCTGGGTTTTTGATTGTAGGTAAAGCGTGGTTTCCGAAGCTCTGGCCTCCGTGTTTTTGTCTAGTATAAATTGTTGGTTGCCTACCAAAGCGGTCTGGTTGACCAAATCTTTTTTTACCCCTTCCAACAGGATTAACACCCTGCGCTTATTTTCCTCCACATGGATCTGTTCGTTCCAATCAATTTTTAAAAGGGTTTCTGTTTTTGTAAACGCTGGTAATTGTGTCTTTGGTAAAAGCGTGTAAAGTATAAAAGTTGAAAGAAGCAATACGGCACATATAACCCAAGAGATTTTTTGCCTTCGCATTACCCATTTAAAACCTTTTTCGTACAGGGCCTCATAGTTTAAGGTATTGGTCTTACTAAGGAAGCGAGTAATACGCCCTTCCTTTTTAGAGTCCTTAATATGGAAGAGGCGGTACAGTACTGGCAATAAGGTTATCGACACCAAGAACGAAACAAACAGGCCTATACTGATGGCCATCGCCTGATCGAAAAACAGGGCTCCGCTGATCCCGCTTAAAAATACCAAGGGTAAAAAAACAGCACAGGTAGTCAGGGCCGAACTTAAAAGAGGCTTGATAACTTCATTAGTGCCCTTTATACAGGCCCGAGAAAGTGAATATCCTCTATCTCTGTATTGGGAGATATTATCGATGACAATAATAGAGTTGTCTATCATTAGTCCTATACCCAATACCAGCCCCGACAGTGAGATGATATTGATGGAAATTTCAAAGAGTTGGAAAAATATCAGGCAAACGATAATGGATGTGGGAATGGTGATGCCTATCAATAAAGGGGATTTTACATCCTTAAGGAACAGAAACATAAGGGCAAAGGCCAGAAGGATTCCCCACAGCAGACTCTGAAAAAGATTATTTATAGCAAAGTCCAGAAGCTTGGTCTGGTCTCTGGTTATGGTGAAATCGATATTAGGATAATCGGATTTAAAATATCCCAATTGCTCGTTCAGAGCGTCTTTTAAGTCGGCCATCCTTGCATCGCTCTGCTTGATAATGGCCATGGTCATGGCTTCTTTGCCATCTGACAGTACCAGTCCAGTTCTTTTTTGAGGATGTTCTATTACCTCCGCTAATTTTTTTAATTGAAAAACTCGGTTGTTTTTATGGATATAGATATCCTTTAATTCTTGAATGTTATTTAGGGTACTACCTAAACGTACATCGTACTGATATTGGCTGTCCTTAATAAGTAGGCTTCCTATTGTTAGATCGTATGACTTAATGGTGCTTTCCAAGGCATCCAGACCAATCCCTAGGGCTGTAAGTTTATTTTGGTCGGGAACAATTAATATTTCCGGGGAGACCAAGCCACTCACATCTACCATGGCAACTTCACTGATCTGTTCAATTCGTTTACGGATCACTTGGTTGGCAAAGCGGTTAAAATCTACGAAATCCTGCGATACGGGGTACAGGTCTCTATTGAAAATTGCTGGAGCCTTTTCCTCTTTTAAGGTCATACTTAAATAAAAGACCGGGATATCGGTTGCACTGGCCTTGATCACCTTGGGCCGTTTCATACTTTTTGGGAAACTACCCATGGCCCTATCTATCTTTTCATTGACCTCAATAAATGAATAGTCTATTTGGGTTCCGTGATTGAACCGTAACCGTATAAGACCTGTTTCATTATTGACCTCGCTGGAAATATCCTTTAAATGACTGAGCTGCATCAAGTTTCTCCGAAGGGGCTTTACCACAGCGTCTTCCAATTGCCTGGCAGACATGTTGTCCGCGGATACTTGCACCGTAATCTCAGGGATATCTACATTGGGCATTAAGGATACCGGGATAAAACCAAAAGCATATATACCTAAGATAAGTATCCCAAAAGCGGTCATTAGGACCGCAATGGGTTTATGAATCAAGAATTTAACCATCTGTTGTTTAATTTATTAGAAACTAGAAATTGATTTTATAATTCCATTGTTTTTAATGGTTTAACAACAACTTCGGTATCATGGGCCAAATTCAAATTTCCGGCCACCACTATGGTGTCCCCTGCTTTTAAAGTTGCGCTACTTTTATCGGGATGGGGAATTACGGCGTATTGTTTACTGTTTTCATTGGTGGTCTGAACATAGGTCCAATAGGTTTTTCCAGATTTTATGGTAAACAATACTTCTTGGTTTTGGCGTAATACCACGGAAGTTTTTGGTACAACAAACTGGTTGGGGATGTCTTTTTGAATAAAAACCTTTACGTTCATACCTTCCAGCAATTGCCCGTCGTTTTTTACTCTGGCCTTTACCAAAACGGTCCCATCCTTTTCAACTTGGGGATTAATGGTCTCTATTTGTCCCTGATAGGTTTTATCAATGGCAAAAGGCGTTAATTGTACCTGTCCGTTCACCGCTATTTCAGAAACTTCAGATTCAATCAGGTAAAATTCCACCTCAAAGATGTTGTCGTTAATTAGGGTCATCACTTCTGTTCCGGCATTGATTTTCTCAAACTGCTTACCTTGTACATTTGCTACTTTGCCACTAAAGGGAGCTATAAGTTGGGTAGCCTTTAAATTAAACTCGGCATTCTCTAAATCGTGTAGGGCATCTTTATAACCAGAACGGATGGCAAGCATTTCATATTCATCAACAGGTATATCCTCTTGGTTAAAGGTTTCGTAACCACGCCCCACCAATTTATCATGAAACTCCAACTCCGCTTTTTTCAGGTTTATCTTCGCTTTGGTATAGGCTTGTTTATAGGTAAAGTCCTTTAGAACAGCTAGCGTTTGCCCTTGTTTAACATTATCCCCGTTCTTAACCAACAAACGATCCAAATTTTCGCTGACGTCGAATCTTAAATTGTTTTTCTGAAAGGCAATTAGCTTCCCATTGCTTACAATTTCCTTACTAAAAACCCCTTCTTTGAGGACCATCGCATCAACCTCGTTCTTTTCGGGGAGGTATTGCTTTTTTTCTATAGTACCTTCTTCGGCTTTAGCCTGTTCTTGTTTACATGAAAATAGGGCTAGGGAAAGAGAGAGTATGACAACTGTTTGTATAGTATAAGAGGGAAAGCATGTTGGGTTCATTTATAGGGTTGTTTAATTTTTAGATCTATTTTTTAAATTTATGAGATTAACCTTAGAAACCTCTTCCATCTAAAACCATCTCCATGTAGTGAATATAATGTTAAAATGGCTTTTCCTACAATGTTCGGTTCTGGTACAAATCCCCAATATCGGGAATCTATTGAATTATGACGGTTATCTCCCAACATAAAATAGTAGTTGTTTTGAAAAGTGTAAGCAGTTATTTTTTCACCATCTAACCAAAATGTTCCTGCTTTGTATTTTATAGGTGCTTTTTCAAATTTCTCCAAAATGGTCCGATACAACTTGTAATTTTCTAGTGTTAATAAGATAGTTTCTCCTTTTTTTTGGCACCCATACTGCTCCCCAGTCGTTTGTTGTCCATTTAGGTGATTCCGTATCTGGAAGATCATTGGCAAAGGTCTTAATTGGAAAATTTGCAAGGTGTATAGAGTCTACACCTTTCTCGGTATTTAATTGTTTATACTGTTGCTGGGTTAGTCCCACTTTTAAATACAAAGAGTCTGTGATTGTGTGTTCTTTCAGTTCAAAAGACTTCATAATATTTTCCATGGAGTTTTTATTATTAAACCAAATATGGTAACCGTATTTTACTGTTTCGGGTGTTGCTAGAGCCCGATCATTGATATATATGTTCCCTTTTTTTAAAGCTATATCATCTCCGGGCAACCCCATACAGCGTTTTATATAAAAGGTTTTTGCGTCAGTTGTGTTATTAAACACTACTACATCATTTCGTTTTATTTTGGTATAGCCATTAAAGCGCTTATAATCCCACCAAACAGAATCCATATTGGCTCTAGCTTCCTTATTGATGTAAAACAATAGATTGACCCAAGGGATCTCGAAAGGCGACTTTGGTAGCCTTGGTCCATATTGGAGCTTGCTTACCACTATTTTATCGCCTACCAACAAACTCCCTTCCATAGAGCTACTGGGAATGTTATAAATATCTAGTACAAGAACACGAATTCCTATGGCAAGAACCAAAACACTTATAAGTACAGAAAATGAATATAACCAAGACCTTTTATGAAAGGCTTTAGCTAAACTTAGATTTGAGGTAACTAGAATATATAGACCAGAAACTATGAACACTGATACTGCTAACCAGTAAAGGCTTAATACTGTTAAGAATAAAGTGAATGATAATAAATATATTAGTTTATGCTTCATTTATTAGGAATGATAATTATCTATTATAAAATTATATCTTTCGGATGGTAGTGGTTGTCATTTAAATATTTCACATAAGCCGCAATGGCTATATCATTTCAGATGATCAGAAGCTTAATTTGATAGATCAAATACTAAATTAAAAAGAATTAATTGTCCACACTTAAAAGGTTAATGTAATCATAAAAATCTGCTTGAAATGAAATATTAGGTATAAAGATTGAGTGAACTGTTTTAATCTCGTCAACCACGAAAATATAGGAAGTCTCGTTCTTCATATATTTATCTAAGTTAAGAGGTGTTGTATCGTCAACCCATATAAACTGTTCACCAGGCGCTATTGTGCTTCTTTGCCATTTTTTGAAATCATCATATTCTTCGAAGTCAACAATAATGGCTAAATCATGTTTACTTTTAATTTGATTTAGCAAATCTTGGTTTCTAAAAAGCTGTTCAATACATTTATCACAACCTGCACGGGAGTATCGTATCAAGACCAATTTTTTATTTGAAAAAGGTATGGTTATTTGTTTTTTAGCACCATCTTCCTGTAGTTTATAAAATTTATTATTTTTAATAGAAAAACCATCTGCACTTTGGTGAACACGATTAAGTTCATCTATATACATATTACGCGCCATAAGAGCGTTAATACTGTCATTCAGAAAAAGAGATTCTTTAACGACTTTGTTATATTCTCTAATAATTTGACGACGGCTTACAGTAACTAAAGTTATAAATACAAGTAACAGGAAAAAAGCTAAGAAAATTAAAAATTGATTCTTCTTCATTTGGTTAAATATTATTTCAATGTATACTCAATAATAAAATTTTTGTTTTCGTTGTTTCGCACCATATCATAAAAGGGACTCTTGGAATCATGAACATACTCTTTTAATATAATTCCTGGCAAAAAAGACACAAATCGACCGTTATCATCAACAGTTGAAGGAAAAGGTAAATACATGTGGTAAGATTTTGATTCCTTAAATGTGAAACATTGGACAACTACTTCTTTATTGCTTTTATCATACAAAGTAACAAATCTGTTACCTTTGTCATCCTCTGATTCAAACATGGCATAGTTTTTTGTTTCAAGCCACGAACCAGCAAATTTAAAGTATCCATTAAACAAATTTCTAATTTTTGATCTATCACGATGTTCTTCTACTGCTTTTAAGATTTTAGCGTTGGGATGGAAAATAGAAGTTTCGTAGTCTTGGGGAAATCTCTTAGATCCATAGTCAAGGATATATCGTTTTGAGATGACCCCATCTGATGCAAGATCATATATATTTTGGTCGTAATAACGAAAGAATCGTAATGTATCATTAAATCTGGCAAATGGAGAAAGTGACGAATAAACCAAAGCATACCGTAACTCAGAGTCATATTCCAATGCATGTGCCCCGCCTGGTGCAAATGCTTGGGTGAGCCATGTCAGTTGATAGTTTTGATTATTATATTGGGGATTAGGAATATTATACCCTGCGTAGCCTACATAGGTCCTTGATCTAGGCAAAGGTGATATATTTGCAAACATGTATTTTCTTCCTGTAGATATGGCTTTTTTGAATGAGTAATCCTTGTTATAAGAAATAACCCGTCTAGATGCAAAGTCATAAATCTCTACCTCACCCTCATCATTTATCCATACATCATTTATTTGTGTAATCTCACTAGGGCCACGCCCAATATGTACAAGTTGATTCTTAAAATCTCCTCTGTCATCAAAAATAAAAACATTTCTTGCTACTCTTTTGTCTACTATAATATAGTTGTTATAATGAATGAGAATTTTATCAATACCGCCTATGTACTTTCCCTCTTCTTCATTTAGTGGGATTATATTAATCTCCTTAATTCTATCTGATATATCTATAAACTCAGTGATTCTGTTATCAGGTATTACAATGGTTTCGCTGTTGTGGCTAGGTATTTTATCCATACTTATTTCGTTGGAATTTTTACATCCAATAAAAAGAAGTATAATACAAGTTATAAAATATTTAATCATAATAATTTATTATTCAATGGATTTAAATAGATGTCTGCATACATCATCAACATATCAATAGTAAATTTCATGATTAAATTTGATATTAATAATTTATACAGACATCCAAAATTTATATTTGTATAGATGGAACGTGATTACCATGTTCCACCACCACTACTTGGAGGCATTTTATCTTTACAAGTATACTTGGTTACGCTGCACCATAGTGTATTCATATGTGTACACTCTTCGTTTGGATTGACATTTGTTTTTCCGTTGTAATCACATATAAGACCATCCTGATCCCACTCAAATGAACCTATTTTTCATTCTACAAGATACTTCAGTCCTAACCCAACATGACTCTAATTCCCCAGTAGTTCCTCCAGCTTGAGCTAAGGCCCTATCACTTACTAGCCTAAATGGTTCATCTAAGGTTACCTTCACATTGATAACCAGCGCCACTAAAAATAAGCCAGCTGCCGCTAGCTTTGCTAATTTTCTTAACTTTGTATTCATAATTAAATATTTAATTTATTAAATGTTTGGCACGGCTTGGTGTCTCTTACACTCCAGGTCGTGCTTTTTTTAAAGTTTATCGTGGACTATATTTACTATGGAACACGCCTTAAGTCTCCGTTAATAGTTTATACGCAAACCAAAGTATTTTTGAACTCTCCTTTATATTAGAACACTGCTGCCCTCCTTTCTTGTTTTATAAGAATCCAGCAATGAACTGGTTCCGTTCACATTTGTTTTGGAAATTAAATAATGGGGGCGTTGTTTGTTCTCTAGGTAAAGCTTCCCTATATACTCGCCCATGACCCCTAAAACCACAAGTTGTAAGCCCGACAAGAATACAATGGCTGCAATAATAGAGGCCCAACCAGAAACCGTTAAGCCTAAGACCATTACTATTATGGCATAAACCCCATAACCAAATGCCAGAAAGAACAAACTAATAGTTTGCTTCATTGAACTATTAGTTCTTAATGATAGAAATATCATGAGTAGAGCACAAACCAGAAAAATAACTTCTAAAAATCTAAATGCGGTATAATCGTCATCGTAAATGGTATAGATAGGTGTTAGTAGTAATGGAAATCCCCAAGGATAAAGAGTAGGGCTAAACGAATGAACTGACGAATTCTCTACGACATATTTATTAGCGATGGCTAATTGATGACTTCTATTTTCATTAATGCTTTTCGTCTGATGTATGTATAGTGAATAATCACCTCCCCAATTATGTCCTTTTTCACTATTCAAAATACAAAGTACAGTACAAGATAAAACTATAAGTCCTATCATAAGTATTGGATATATTGCTGATATAAGTTTCAATATTAATGTTTACTTCCTATTTTGAAGGTGATGGTTAATTATTTATAAATATGTTACTATGACTTATAGTTCAACTTTGGTTTGCATATCCAATTCGTATATTTAGAATGTTGATTATTCTAAATGATTGTAATCGAATTGATATTTTATAAAAAAAAATTGCCTACGTCTTGACAATTTTTCATAAAAATGTTAAGGCCAAGTTAAATATTAAAAGTGAGGTATTGACTACACAAAAGTGTAGTTTTGATTTGTAATGTTGTTTGTGTAAAATTTTATTGGTTAAATCCATGTATTAAGTGTGACTGGCATATTTCTGTAAATTAACATCTTGCGAGGTTAAGTTGTTGCTGTCTTCCCCTTTTGACATCCTTCCGTTAAAACCAGACTATTTAAAAGTAGAGGTGGATTTTAGACAAATAAATGATAAACTTAAAATAGATTATTTGCTTATGAAACGTTCAAAATATTCTGAATTGCAAATCGTATTTTCGATCAACGAGTTGGAAACAGGGCGCCGTTTTCGTGAGATATGCGCAAACTGGGCATCTGTGGGGCAAATTTTATCCTTGGCAGAATAAAATAAGGCGGGTTGGGGATCTCGATACTTATAAAACTAGAGAATTAAAAGGAAGAGAATTCGAAGATGAAGAAACTTGTTGTGGACTTCAGCCTTACAAACAGATTTCACAGGAGGTTCTAAAAACAAGTTCTAGGAACGTCTTAGAAGCTCGTGATGGTCAAGGATATTAGGATGGCGTATAGTATTTCCATTCAGCGTTGTTGCAAGGTATGCATCCCACCAAACACATATTGTTAACTTGATTGCTTGCATCTAGCTTTGCCCCAAAATTCGAGTGTCTACCTTTGATGGTACTAATTTATTAAGTCCGTAATAAGTATATTTGAACTATGGCAAAACAGTATGATAATGAATTCAAGATTATGATAGTTGATCTATTAAAATCTGGATTAAAGGCAAAACAGATTAGTGAGGACTATGGTCTGAACGATGGTATGATACGTCGATGGAAGAGGGAATATGAAGCTAAATCGGGGGATTTTGACAAGAAAAGAGAGGTTTCCCCGCAGGAGCAGGAACTCAAGGCCTTGCAGAAAGAGCTGAGAGAGGTTAAAATGGAGCGTGATATATTAAAAAAGGCGGTGAGCATCTTCTCCAAGAGCGACACGTAATATATCATTTTATTCTAAGGAATAAAGATTGCTACCCTGTCGGGAAGATGTGTAAATGCATGAGAGTCAGCAAGAATTCTTATTATCATTGGCTTAGAAACAAAGATGTGGAAAGGGTGGTAACAGCAACCATGACACTGAAAAAAAGGATTCGATTCCATTTTGGACAGAGCATGGAAATCTATGGTAGCTATCGTATCCAGCAAAAATTGGAACGGGAAGGACTATTTTATTCCCGTTCTTATATAGCATTACTGATGAGGGAAATGGGGCTGAGATCCGTGCTAAAAAGAAAATTCGTGGTGACAACGGACTCCAGGCATTCCTTCCCTGTCGCTGACAATAACCTTGACAGAAACTTTGCCACTATGGAACTAGGGAAGAAATGGGTCTCGGATATTACATATATTCGTGTTGGTGATCAATGGAACTACTTAACCACGATCATGGACCTTGCCGACAGAAAAATAGTGGGCTGGGCCTTGAGTGAGGATATGACCGTTCGAAACACCGTAATGAAAGCCTGGTTGGATGCATGTCGGACAAGGGCGATCAGCAATGACTTCATCTTTCATTCAGACAGAGGGGCGCAGTATGCCTCGAATAAAATGACCGATCTATTCACTTATAATAAAAAAATAACACGGTCAATGAGCAGAAAGGGAAATTGTTGGGACAATGCTGTTGCGGAGAGCTTTTTCAAAACGATTAAACATGAATGGCTGTATAGGTTTAAATACACCTCCCATGACCAATTGTTCGAATCAATAAAGTAATATATAACATGGTATAATAACGAAAGGCTACATTCTAGTTTAGGGTATCTCTCTCCTTTAGAAATGGAAATTAAACTAAGAGGGTTTTCTAAAAAAGTGGCTTGAAAAAATTAGTCCCAAATTTAGTAGGTAATCCAGATTGTATTGAACTCCTTTTGTGAACATGTTCCAAATAATTACGGAAAGTTTTCTTGCTGTGGCACTTATGGCCGTAGCCTTCCTTTTTTGTAATTGATTCTTCTGAAAAAATAGGTCAGCGGAAAGTCTAAATGCAATATTCAGACTATTGCTTCCTTTTAGAAGTTGGTGGCTCAGTACATTCCCCTACTAATTTTGTTGTTCGCGGCCAGCCTAAGCCAATAGGTGAATTGAATTTAAGCCGAAACCAGACCTATACCTTATATTACAAGAAATGAAAAAAACCAATAGTCGACCATTACGCTCCTTTGAAAAGTATTGCCTAAACCAGGAATTTTAGACATCAGTTCAAAAACTTTCCTTTAATTCAATAATCGTGTTCTAAATAATAAATCAGCGGTTAACTCCCATAAATAAGACTGACACACGTTAATTAAAATCTTCATTTTTAAAAGTGTATACAACTAGTAAAGGATTATCTGTCTCTGAAATCTGTTCTGCTATTTTTTTAATGTTATTCGGTACTTTTTTCCAAGGTTCTTTTTCCTCTTTATATGTACTCATTTGTCGTTTGAATGATGGTGCAGGATATATCGAAATGAGTTTGTTATTGCCTCCATCATGGGCAAAGTAATTATAAAAAGGAATTGAATCTTCGTCGTTAATCAACAGACTGATCCTTTCTGTTTTTTTAGTTTTTTTCGAGTAGATAACCAACATGGTATAATAAAAGTTAAACGTAATATAATCATCGTTCTCCCGGAAATTAGAGATTCCGAAACCATAATTGTTCTCTTTGGAATAGTCAATTATACTAGAATAATCTTTCCTTTTTTTGTATATTTCATTAGGCATTTTATACTTTCCAAAATCAATATAATACTTAGGATCAATAGCATCTTCACTATATTCATATACAATTTCCGAGTAAGGAAAACTAATATGAATATTATTGTTCTTTATGATATTCGGTGTACCCATACCTCCAAAGTCATTAAAAAACTTATCTTTGTCATTGGTGCGAATAAAGCCTTTTTCATCATCCGAATCAAGTTCTCTTTCAAATAGAAGATATTTTCTTTTTATATACTTGTTAAGTAATAGTATTTTACTATTTGCAAATCCAACGTTAAAATATAAATTATTTAATCTTTTTTCTTCGATAAATTTGCCGTCAAAATTGTAAATAAGTAACTTATAAGGTCTATCCGAGTACAGGATAATTTGCTCTTTTTCTTCATCAACGGCAAAGTCTGTTAAGCTATCGTACTCCTCAGGACCTTTGCCCAAACTTTGTATTTTGCTTATAAACTTACCATGGTTATTAAAAATTAACACACTATTTGATTGCTTATCCAGAATGAAAATTTTATCATTATATAGACTCATCCTATCTATATTGCCAATAATTGAACCATCTTTAGTTTCCAATGGGATAATTTTTGATGTAGAAAAATAGTCATCAAAATTACCTTTGGCCGCCTTTTCCTCAAGATTAACATATATGAACTCGGTATTTTCTAATCTTACTGATTCTTTGCATGAACTCAAACCTGTAAACACCATAAAGATATAAATTAGATTATATTTCATAGGAGTATTTTTATTAATATTAGTATTCCTTTATTTTCTGCAAATCGTTCCGTAAAATAATAAAATCCACGGAACGATTAATTTCACATCTTATGACCTATTTTCTAAGGACAGGAATATTCACTCCATGGTGTCGCCCCAACGTTAAACTCACATTGCAGGTTTCCCTCACCTAAGCATTTTACGGTAGTAACTGTTCGTGAACGGGCACAAGATTTACCATCGATTATTTTTGTCTCTGTGGTTTCAATGACAATAGTTTGTTTTGTTTCATATATACCTCCAGAACCAGATGCTGTGCCAGATCCCCCTCCAGAGCCTGTTCCCGTGGCTATAGCCTGTTCACTAAGCATCACAAAAGGGTCATCTAAGGTTACCTTCACATTGATAACTAGCGCCACTAAAAATAAGCCAGCTGCCGCTAGCTTTGCTAATTTTCTTAACTTTGTATTCATAATTAAATATTTAATTTATTAAATGTTTGGCACGGCTTGGTGTCTCTTACACTCCAGGTCGTGCTTTTTTTAAAGTTTATCGTGGACTATATTTACTATGGAACACGCCTTAAGTCTCCGTTAATAGTTTATACGCAAACTAAAGTGTTTTTGAACTCTCGATTACATTAGAACACTGCTGCCCTCCTTTCTTGTTTATAAGAATCCAGCTGCGGGCTAGTTCCGTTTATGTTTGTTTTGGAAATTAAATAATGGGGGCGTTTTTTGTTCTCTAAATACAACTTCCCTATATACTCGCCCATGACCCCTAAGACCATAAGCTGTAAGCCCGACAAGAATACAATGGCTGCTACAATAGAGGCCCAACCAGAAACCGTTAAGCCCAAGACCATTACTATTATGGCATAAACCCCATAACCAAATGCTAAAAAGGCAAACATTACACCAATGGCTAGTGCGATCCGTAAAGGTTTTATACTAAAGCTCGTAATGCCGTTACTTGCCAATTTCAACATTTTCTTGGTAGAATATTTGGTACTGCCAAAAAACCTTTTCTCTTCCTTATATTTCAATGTTGTTTGTTTATACCCTATCCAGGAAAACAACCCTCTTAGGTATATATTGTTTTCGGGCATATTCCTAATTACCGCTGCAATTTTTTTATCGAACAGCCGAAAATCGGCTCCTTGAGGAGTTACATTTTCGTCTGATATAAGGGACAATAACCAATAAAAACCTTTGGAACTCCATTTTTTAAACCATGGTAAATTAGCGTCATCTATACGTATAGCTGTAATGACCTCAAACCCTTGACCCCAAAATTCCAACATATTAATAATAGTTTCGGGAGGATGTTGTAAATCGGCATCCATGGTTACAATGCAGTCGCCTTTGGCATAATCTATTCCTGCCTTTATAGCGGTTTGATGTCCAAAATTTCTTGAAAAAGATAAGTAGCTAATGCTTTTATAGGTAGCTGCTACAGATTCAATAGCCTGTTGGGTAGCATCTTTACTGCCATCATTAACCAAAATAATTTCGTGTTGATATGGTGACAATACATCTTGTATTCTGTCAATTAACGGTTGAATGTTATCGGCCTCATCAAAACAGGGTACAACAATTGAAACTAAAAATGCATTATTTTCCATCTCTATCAATTAAAGGATTGTTAATAATAGGCTGCTTTAACACATTTCTTTTTTCAATCAGCTCCTGTACATTTTTTTTCATGGTCTCACTATCTTTCCATGCTCTGGTTCTATAATGGGATTGGACACCTAAAGCGAATAAATAAAGAATTCCTGCTGCGAAGAGCTGTTTTCTATACTTTAAGAATGTATTTAACGCTTCTTTAAAAAACCAGACGCCAATAATAGCCAATCCAATAATACTTACATACATATAACGATCTGCTGTAATCATTTTACGTGGCATTGGTAGAATATGCAACACCAATAGAATATTTATTATAAACAAAGCGAACCCAAATAATACTAGTTTGTTTTTCCGTTTATAGTATGACCAAATGAATCCTACAATAATAATAGTCAACACAAGGTATCCCCAGAAAAACCAAGGTAATTTTTCTCCTATTTCTATTGGGTAAAAGTAATGGTAATACAATTTTACCGGTGCTATGGATCTAAACACATATTCTACCATACTGTGCATCCCAAATAACAGACGTTGATGAATTGGATATGTTTCTTCTACGATAATGTTACCCAGATTAAACAATGATGAAAAGTACCAAAATCCGAAAGCCATTAGAAAGAAGGGGATTTTCTCAAGAAGAACTCTTTGCTTTAAAAGTGTTTTATTGAACTTTAAAGATGTAAGCCGCCCATAGATATAATCAAACACCAATAAATTTAATGGCAAGATTATAGCTTGTTCTTTAGAACCAAAACTCAATGCGTATAATAGAAGTACTGCAATCAGCCAAACTATTTTGGTGCTTTTTATGTAGTTAATATAGCACCAGATAGCTATGAACATAAAAAATGCATACAACACTATTTTTGAAGCACTTATCCATGCCACAGTCTCGACCTGTAATGGGTGAATAGCAAAAATTAGGGCAACACACCCTGAATATAACCTTATGGTCCCGTTTTCAAATTTCGGGTTTACTGTTTTTATAATTTCTTTTAAGATATAAAATAGAAATAGTACGTTAATAATATGAAACACAAGAAATGCAGTATGAAATACCATGGCATTAAATCCAAATAACTTATATAATACGATATATATTAAAGTGTTAACGGGAGAATATTGTCCGTAATAAAACTCCGTAAAATGATGC